>CAYTGW010000013.1:3953-34453 GCA_964437395.1 uncultured Desulfocicer sp. | reverse complement strand
GATTCGGAGAGTTTGGACTGGATGAATGAAGAAATTGACACGCTGGAAAAGATGATTGAAGATGTTGCCGGCCCCCTTGCAGCGGATGGCGGGTATCTTCCAGATGATATTTTTGGCGCATTACCCGAACTTGGATGGACGAATCTTGCGAAAACATTTTTGAAAACTTGATCTGTATTTTTTGAATTGAATGAAATGAACAGCCTGAATTTTGTCAGGAGGAAAAGATGAAGGGTCTATCGATAAACAAAGATATGAAAAACAGGTTTTTTGAATGCTTATGGACGCAGGCTGGGGTGGTTCAGCACAAGATATGCCATTCCGATTTTCAATGCATCTCCTGTCAATTTGATAAAGCGATGACGAGAGTTTCGGAAAAAAACGGGAGGTTTCGAAAACAGGGTCTGACATTGAACGGCCGAGGTGGCAAAATTGTTTTCTGGAAGGAAAAAATGCGAGAAAAATCTCCAGGTAAAAGGCCCTGTATTCATTCCATGAAAGGGAGGATTCAATTCCGAGTCTGTATCAATGATTATCAGTGTAGGAATTGTGAGTTTGATCAATATTTTAATGACCAGCATATTGTCCATACGGTTGTTGAACCCATCGATGTTATGGATATTCATGGTTTTAAAATTCCTCAAGGATACTATCTTCATCACGGGCATGCCTGGATCAAGGTGGAGGAGGATTCAGAAGTACGGGTCGGGATGGATGATTTTTCGTTACGGATGGTGGGTCCTCTTGATGAATTAAAAGCTCCGCTTTTGGGAAAGGTAGTCTCTCAGGGAAACAAGTGTATCTACCTGCGGCGTGGAAATAAAGAAGCAGCGGTTGTTTCCCCGGTTTCCGGAATCGTGACAGCGTTGAATCCGGATATACTGTCTTCAGTTAAAAAAAAGGGGCACACCTCATATACGGATGGCTGGGTGATGAGGATACACACGGATAACCTGCGAGAGAATCTGAAATCCTTGATGATCGGAGATGAGGCGGAGTCGTTTCTTTCAGAGGAGATTGATTCACTTTATCAGTTTATCGAAGCTGAAAAAGGACCTCTGGCTGCTGATGGTGGGCAGTTGGGGCATGATATCTACGGAAATCTGCCTGAATCATCATGGGAACGCTTGATAACAAGGTTTTTGTGAAAGTGATTGCCTGAATACCCTATTGCATGATCTGAAATTGATCGGTATGATATCTCCATCATTTTTTTTTTTTTTTTTTTTCATTGTCAGGAGCTAGATATGTCTGAAAGGGTATTGATTAAAAAATATTCAAATCGGCGTTTATATGATACTGAAAAAAGTAGGTACATCACACTGAACCAGGTCGCGGATATGATCCGGGAAGGCACACAGGTTGAGGTCAGGGATGCCAAAACCAAAGAGGATGTTACGAATTTTATTTTAACCCAGATCGTTCTTGAGGAAGTGAAAAATAAAAATGCACTTTTACCTTCACCGGTTCTGCATCTGATTATTCAGTATGGCGATAATTTGCTGGGGGAATTTTTTGAAAAATATTTTCATCAGGCCATTCAGAATTATATAAAAGCAAGGGGTATGTTTGAAGAGCAGTTTAAAAAATGGATTGATTTGAGCATGGATTTGTCTGGAATCAAATCCAATCCGATGAAAGATAACTTCCAGTTGAAGTCATTCATGGATTTTTTCACCAATTCAGGAGATGAAAAGAAATAGCAATTTCTGTTGCCTGTTCATAAAGATTACATATCAACTGCAATCGCTCACCTTTTTTTAAATTTTGCCAATTCATCTGTTAAAAGGATTTGACAGTATCGGCAGAGTTGATCGGTTTTACAATCAACATCTCCTATGCAACGGCAGTAATGCATGATACAAGCCGGATCTTTGCAATGTTTCAGGTTAAACGTATGCCCGATTTCGTGAATCGCTTCTTTGCATATTCTTTCAGAGATAATCGCATCTGAGTTTATCAATGGCATGGATTCGGTTAACCGATAGACAGACAGGATTGCAGATATTCCTCCCAATTGGGCTTCTCCATAAACGTATGTCAAAATCGGAATGAATAAATCAACGTCTGTAATGGCAAGTATTTTAGATGCATTTTCAGGCAGAAAGTTAGACAATTGATTGAGAATTTGTGTGGAGTTATATTGGTTCCGGCTGTTGTCATATGCAAATGAGATATCAGAAAACAGAGAGGATATTTGAGTCGGAAAGCCAAAAATACGCTTTATACCCTGTGCGATGGCGGGCAATAAAGAAACCTCTATTCCTCCAATAGGCGAGAGGATGATGAAATGTTCTGAGTGGCTTTTCAACTTGTTTTTTGAATCTGATAACCTTTCATTTTATAATATAAAGTGGATCTGTCGATACCTAAAATTTTTGCGCTTTTGGATATGTTCCAGTTGTTGTCAGACAGGATCTTCGCAATATGCGCTTTCTCGATATCTTTTAAAGAAGTTCCTCCGGATAGATCATGATGGTGATTCTTGAAAAGAGGTAAATCATCGGGTTGAATGCTGCGTTGTTTTCCGATAACAACGGCACGTTCAATGGCATTTTCAAGTTCCCTGACATTGCCTGGCCATTCGTATACCATAATCTCATCCATTGCTTCGCGGCTGATTTTATCGATCTGTTTTTTGGTTTCCTGCGAGAAACGACGCAGAAAATGGTTGGCAAGAAGCGGTAAGTCTTCTTTTCGTTTTCGCAGCGGCGGCATTGTAAATGAAATAACATTCAATCGATAGTAAAGATCCTCTCTGAAAATTCCTTTCTCAATAAGAGCTTCAAGATTTTGATTGGTTGCGGCAATCACTCTGAAATCAACACGAATCGGCTGTGTTCCGCCGACTCGATAAAACACTCTATCCTCCAGAACCCGTAACAGATCAATCTGCATTCTCATGCTGATTTCTCCAATCTCGTCTAAAAAAATGGTGCCGCCATGTGCAAGCTCAAGTCTTCCTTTCTTGGTTTCGACTGCATTGGTAAACGCACCTTTTTGGTGGCCGAATAGTTCTGTTTCCATAAGATGTTCCGGTATGGCCCCGCAGTTTACAACAACAAAGGGCCCTCCGGAAAGCGGACTGGCAGTATGGATTGCTTTTGCCGCCAGTCCTTTCCCGGTACCGGTTTCGCCAAGAATCAATACAGTGGATTCCACTGGAGCAATATCCTGAACAAGATTGAAAACCTGTTGCATGGGAGGCGATTGTCCAATCATGCTTTCAAATCGAGTTCGATCCTTATGTTGCGCTTTTAAATACAGGTTTTCCCGTTCCTGAGCCTGATGCTTAATGATTTTGTCAATTATTACACCCAGCTCGATCGGATCAAAAGGTTTTAATAAATAGTCAAAGGCGCCGTTCCGGATAGCTTCTATCGCGGTTGGAATAGAACCATAGGCAGTTATCATCACAACATCAATATCTGAGTCATTTTCTTTAATGGTTTTTAACACTTCAAGTCCGCTGATTCCTTCCATTTTAATGTCAAGCAGAAGGATATCAAAACGTGTTGTTTTTATTTTTTTTATCGCCTCTTCTCCGCTCTCAGCCTTTTCAACAATATGACTGTCCCGTTCGAGCCAGCCGGCTAAAGATTCTCTCATGATGAGTTCATCATCAACAACAAGGATTTTTATACCGCTCATTGAAAAACCTCCATTCTATTTTTTCAGAGTGGATACGGAGTCAATAGGAAGTTCAATTGTAAAGCTTGTTCCATTGGCTTTTGTGGATTCCACGTTAATACTGCCTCCATGTTCCTGTATGATACCGTAAGCAACAGATAACCCGAGCCCGACCCCTTTCCCTTGTTTTTTGGTGGTAAAAAAAGGTTCGAACAATTTTGTAAGGTTTTCACGGGGAATTCCTGAACCGGTATCCGTGAATACGGCATTCACTGTGTTGTTTTTCAAAGAATGATGCGTTTCTATGCGCAGCAGACCACCTCCGACAGCCTCAATCGCTTCGGCAGCGTTTGAAATGATGTTCATGAAAACCTGGAGAATCTGATCTTCCGAACCGATGATTTTTGGCAGATTTGGATCCAGTTTGGTTTCAATACGGGCGTTGTCGATTTTAAGGAAATTTGAATTGAGGAATAGGGTTTTTTCAATAAGCTTGTTGATATCAACGCTTTTCAGCTCCATTTTGGACTGCCGGGAAAAGGTTAAAAGGTTAGAAACGATTCTGCTTGTGCGTCTTGTTTCGGTTTCCATTAAAGTCAGGTAATTTTGAAACAGGACTGAATCTTTGTTCGTAAAACCATCTTCGACGATGATTCTTTTTATGAGAAGAATCAGATTCAAGATTCCGGCAATCGGATTGTTGATTTCATGGACGACAGAAGCTGCAAGTTTTCCAAGAGATGCCATTTTATCTTGATGAAGCAGTTTCGTGTGTGTTTCCTTGAGTTGCCTGGTCCGGTCATTAACCATCGCCTCCAGTCTTCTCGTAATTTCATCTTCTTCCTGTTTATGTTCTGTGATGTCTTTGCTGATATGGATGAATTTAGCAATCTCTCCATCTTTTTCCCAAATGGGATAGATATTGACTTCATAGTACCTTTTTTCCATATTTGGCATCATTCTGGTTTGAATTTGCCGAATTTGTCGTTTGTTTTTGATAACATCCTTCAGAGGACAGTCGATCGTTTTTTCATCACAGGGATGGTCTAGTTTGTGGTAGATCTGAAAACAGTATTTTCCGATGACATTCTTTCGGCTGTAACCTGTTTTTTGGAGAAAAGCCTGGTTGACTTCAACAACCTTCATGTCCGGTGTTAACACAAGAATAAAATCACGAATCCCATCAATAATTGTTTCAATCTCTTTTGTTCTTGCTCTCAATTTTTTTTCTTCAAGGCTGATGGCGGTCCATAGTATCTCAAAGGTTTGATAGGAAATTAATCGGATATGTCCGGGTTTTGTTGCCAGGACATCTTCTAAAACTTTTGTTTCAGGTGTCATGAGGATTAGGAGCTGGATATCATAAGTGGTCGAATACAACTGGTGGTAATCGGTTTCTGTTTTCAGACCGATTTTTTTTGCCAATATAATACCCGGTGCCGAGGGATCAGGATCTGCAACAGCGATAATTTTCGCATCAATTTCATGGCGGTATTCAAATGCGGATTTGGTCAGGAAATCTTTGCAGAATGTCCCACCGCCGATGAGTGCGATATTCATAATAACCGTTGGGATAGTCAATACTTTTCTCCCTTGGATGTTGCGGAATCGGTTTTTACGATAACAATCAAGACCTGTTGCTGGAAATGAATCGGCTTTGGCATGATACATGTTTTTATCCGTATCAAACTCAGAAGTCGATTCATTGACAATTGTAATTTGATTTATCTCTCCAAAACATCAGCAGCTCAATTTTAAATCAAATGCAGAAGCGTATCATGGCCTGACTCTTTGTTTCAAGGTAAAAATGCATTGTATATCTATGAACCCTTTATTACGACAATGTCAGAGTTAAAGTCTGAGTAAAGCAACAGATTTGGGTTGACAAAAATTTTGTTTGATGAGTAAAACCATGTTCAAAAAGAACAATGTATTTTGATCGAGAAAAACCTTCTCAACCATTTCTAAAGCGGTATATGGAGGGGTTATATGACCAAGAAAGTCATTGGATCTGTAATGATTGTGGGCGGTGGCATCGCTGGAATGCAGTCAGCCCTGGATCTCGCCAACTCAGGATATTATGTTTATCTTGTCGAAAAATCATCCGCTATCGGTGGATTGATGTCCCAGCTTGATAAAACCTTTCCAACAAACGATTGTGCCATGTGAATTATCTCTCCGAAACTGGTCGAGGTCGGCCGGCATATTAACATTGAGTTATTAACAAACAGTGAACTTGAGAGTCTGGAGGGGGGGAGTGGTAACTTTAAGGCACTGATAAAACAAAACCCCCGTTTTATAGACCTATCAAAGTGTACAAGTTGTGGCGAGTGCGGAAAAGTATGCCCGGTGATTCTTCCGAATGAATATGACGAGGGGCTTTCGGTAAAAAAAGCAGCTTACAAGAGATATGCCCAGGCCATACCCGGAGCCTTTGCCATTGATAAAAAGGACAAAGCTCCCTGTCGGCTTGCTTGCCCTGCGGGTATAAATGTACAGGGCTATGTCCAGATGGTGAAGCAGGGAAAATATGAAGAAGCATTAAAAATTATAATGGAAGATCTTCCGCTTCCCGGTGTTCTTGGGAGAATTTGTCCACATGGATGCGAAGATGCCTGTCGACGGAGCGAGGTGGAAGCACCTGTAGCAATTTGTAAATTGAAAAGACTTGCGGCGGATCGGTTCGATCCCAGAAAGGTTAAGATTGAATGTCTTCCTGCGAGAAAAGAAAAAGTGGCAATCATTGGTTCTGGTCCGGCAGGATTGTCTGCGGCATATCATCTGGCGCGCAGAGGCATCAAATCAACAATTTTTGAATCCATGCCTGTACCTGGGGGAATGCTGAGGGTAGGGATTCCGGATCACCGTCTTCCACCTTCTGTCCTTGATCGGGAAATTGAGGTAATCACAAATCTGGGTGTGGAGATTAAAACCAATACGCCACTTGGTCCGGACATGAGCGTTGATGATCTTCTGGATGGAGACTACAAAGCGGTATATTTGGCTACCGGAGCTCAAAAAGGGATTGAATTGGGCGTACCGGGGGAAAAGGCAGAAGGTGTCCGTCAGGGGGTTGATTTTTTAAAGGAAGTAAATCTTACCGGTACGGCGGATGTTGGAAAAAAGGTAGCAATTATCGGCGGAGGAAATGTTGCGATTGATGTCTCCCGTTCCGCGATTCGTATGGGCGCGGAAGAGGTTATGATTGTGTATCGGAGAACCAGATCGGAAATGCCTGCATGGGAAGAAGAAATTCATGCAGCAGAGGAAGAGGGTGTTAAGATAACCTATTTGTCTGCACCGCAGGAAATTGTTGTGAAACAGGGCAAAGTGTCGGGACTTCGATGTATCCGAATGGAACTGAGTGAACCGGATTCATCCGGCCGAAAAAGGCCGGTTCCAATACCTGGGAGCGAATATGATCTTGAGGTAGATCAAATTATTCCGGCGATCGGTCAGAGACCTGATTTATCAGCCTTAGAGGATGTGACGGGTTTGACTTTTTCCCGTTGGGGAACCGCTGAGGTGAATACAGTCACTTATGCAACGGAACGGGATGGTGTTTTTGCCGGAGGTGATCTTCAGACCGGTCCGTGGATAGCGATTGGCGCAATCGCAGCGGGTAAAGAAGCAGCTGAATCCATTGTTCGGTTTCTGGATGGCGCAGATATGGCTGAAGGTCGGGAGCCGGTGGTTAATGAAAATCCAGTATACAGGCCCATCCCGGAAGGTCAGACGATTCAGGCAAGATTGAAACAGAATGAGCTGCCGATCGAAGAACGTATCGGTAATTTTAATGAAGTGGAGCTTGGTTTTGATGAAATATCCGGACAAAAAGAAGCAGAGCGCTGTCTGAATTGCGGTTATTGTTCCGAATGCTATCAATGTGTTGAAGTTTGTCTTGCAAATGCTGTTGATCATAATCAGAAAGTTCAATTCAGAGAACTTGAAGTCGGATCTGTGATCATTGCAGCCGGTAGCAAACCGTACGACCCTTCCGGATTGGAGGAGTTTTATCACTATAAGGGAAATCAGAACATACTGACAAGTCTGGAATTTGAAAGGTTTTTAAGCGCTTCCGGGCCAACGATGGGTCACCTTGTGCGTCCCTCTGACAGCAAGGAACCGAAAAAGATCGCATGGCTTCAGTGTGTCGGATCAAGAGATAATAACAAATGTGGAAATGGATACTGCTCTTCGGTTTGCTGCATGTATGCGATAAAGGATGCGATGATTGCCAAAGAGCATTCTGCAGGAGATCTCGCGTGTACTATTTTTAATATGGATATCCGTACCTTTGGTAAAGATTATGAGAAATATTATGATCGGGCAAAAGAAAAGGCAGGTGTCCGATTCGTCAAGGCGAGAATCCATACGATTCATGAAATAAAGGAAACCAATGATCTCCAGATTCGATATGCAGATGAATCCGGAGCAATCTGTGAAGAAATTTTTGACATTGTGGTTCTTTCCGTAGGTCTTCAGATTGACGGTGATGCAATCCGGCTTGCTGAAAAATTGGAAGTTGATTTGGGGAAATATCATTTTGTTGAGAATGATCCATTTAAACCAGTGGAAACTTCAAGACCGGGAATATTTGCCTGCGGTGTATTTCAGGGGCCGAAAGATATTCCCAGTTCGGTTATTGAGGCAAGCGCTGCTGCTGCTGCTGCCGGTGCTGTTTTGTCAGATGCTCGAGGCACCTGCATTAAGACTGTTGAAATCCCGGAAGAGATTGATGTCAATAGTGTAGAACCGAGGGTTGGTGTGTTTGTCTGCAATTGCGGTATTAACATTGCAGGAGTGGTCGACGTTAAAGCGGTCGAAGAATACGCAAGAACCATTCCGGGAGTTGTTTTCAGTACGCAAAATCTGTTTACCTGCTCTCAGGACTCCCAGAATTCAATGAAACAGATTATCAAAGAAAACAGATTGAACCGGATTGTGGTGGCTGCATGTACGCCGAAAACCCATGAAGGTATATTCATGGATACGCTTGAATCCTGCGGATTGAATAAATATCTGTTTGAAATGGCAAATATCCGTAATCAGAATTCATGGCCTCATTCGAATGAACCTGAGGTTGCAACTGAAAAAGCGAAGGATCTTGTCCGGATGGCCATTGCCCGGGCAAAAGAGTTGTCGCCTTTGCATGAAAAGAAAATTCCGGTGAACGCAAGAGCTCTGGTTATTGGAGGTGGCGTCTCCGGAATGAATGCAGCGTTGAATCTTGCGGATCAAGGATTTGAAGTCGTTTTGATCGAGAAGGAATCCCAATTGGGTGGAATGGCAAATCGGCTTACAGAAACAATTGAAGGAAAAAATATCGGTATCTATCTGGAAGAGCTTATCCGGAAAATAAACATGCATCCGAAGATAGAGGTTCTTCACACATCTCTTGTTGTCGGTTTTTCAGGATTCAAGGGGAACTTTACAACGGAGATATTGGTTGGCCCGGGTATGTATGAAAGAAAAATCAATCATGGGGCTGTTATTATTGCTACAGGAGCAAATGAATACAAACCAAAAGAATTTTTATATGGAGAAAATAAGCGGGTGATCACACAGGTTACGTTGTCTCAGCAGCTTGAAGAAAAAGGTGCGGAAGAACTGAACCGGGTTATAATGATACAGTGTGTGGGATCCAGAAATGAAGAAAATCCGAATTGTTCAAGAATATGCTGCCAGGCAGCTATTAAAAACGCCCTGCACATCAAAAAGCTGAATCCGGACACAGAGGTTTTTATTCTGTATCGGGATATCAGAACCTATGGATTGCTTGAAGATTATTATACAGAGGCTCGAAAATTGGGAGTCATTTTTTCGAGATATTCAGTCAATAATCCACCCCGAGTATCCATTGAAGAAGGGGAGCTCTTTGTAACCTTTACTGATCATGTTTTGAATTGCGATCTGAAAGCAGATGCAGATCTTCTTGTTTTAAGTGCAGGAATGGTGGCAGAAGATACAGAAGAACTTGCATCCATTGTGAAACTTGCAAGAAATGCCGAAGGCTTTTTTATGGAAGCCCATGTAAAGCTGAGGCCTGTTGACATGGCAACGGAAGGTATCTTTGTTTGCGGTACGGCTCACAGCCCAAAGTTGTTATCTGAGTCCATTGCACAAGCCCAGGCTGCTGCTGCGAGAGCGGCTACATTCCTTTCAAAATCCAATTTAACCCTATCTGCAGTTGTCGCTGAAGTAGATGGAGATAAGTGCGCTTCTTGTCTGATTTGTGTGCGGTCATGTCCATATAACGTACCCAGGATAAACAAAGACGGTGTCAGTGAGATCGATATGGCCTTGTGCCATGGCTGTGGTATTTGCGCATCAGAATGTCCGGCCAAAGCAATCGAACTCAACTGGTACGAGGATGATCAGCTACTTAGCAAAGTGGAGGCTTTGCTGGAAGGGGTTTTATGAGTAAGGATTTTCAACCGATTATCATATCTTTTTGTTGCAACTTCTGAGGGTATACTGCTGCGGACCTGGCAGGTTCGATGAGGCTGAGTTATCCTACAAGTGTAAAAATTATTCGGGTTCCCTGTACCGGAAAAGTGGATGTCATTCATATCCTGAGGTCTTTTGAAAAAGGTGCTGATGGTGTCTATGTGGTTGGATGTATGGAAGGCGATTGCCATTTCAATAAGGGAAATTTTCGAGCCAGGAAACGAGTGGCGCAAGCCCAAAAAATGCTGGATGATATTGGCATCGGAGGTGAGCGTGTCAAAATGTATAACCTTTCTTCAAGCGAGGCACCGCTTTTTGTAAGATTTGCAAAAGAGATGTTCGATAAGATTGTTGAGCTGGGACCGAATCCGATAAAATTGGCCAAGAAAAAAAATATCAACAGGCAAACCGAGGCGGCCTGAAAAAATCATCTGATCGCCCAGGGGTTGAGTTTTCATTCAAACGATCAACCTGTTTTCTGGTTATACTGGAAAAAAATTGTGGATCGTTCATGCTGAACTCAAACCCGTGAACACGAAACCCATTATCAGTGAAGGTGCATTTATGATTGTTGCTGAAAAAAAACCGATGGAAGAAGTTATCAATGAAATAAAAGACTATAAAAACATTCTTCTACTGGGATGTAATGAGTGTGTTACCGTTTGTGAGGCAGGCGGAAAAAAGGAGGTTGGCATACTCGCCTCGGCTCTTCGTATGTATTTCCTGAACCAGGGGGAGGAAAAGCGGATCGATGAAGTTACCCTGGAACGGCAATGCGATCATGAATATCTGGAAGAGATACGGGATCGGATTGATACATATGACGCTGTTCTTTCTCTCGCCTGTGGAGTCGGTGTTCAGTTTATGGCAGATAAATATATTTCAATCCCGGTTTATCCGGGGGTGAATACATGTTTTTTAGGTGCCACCGAGAAAAGGGGACTATGGACAGAAAGATGTCAGGCATGCGGACAATGTATTCTGGCGAGTACTGCCGGAATCTGTCCGATCTCCAGATGCGCCAAACGGATTCTAAATGGTCCCTGTGGAGGCTCAACCAATGGTAAATGTGAAATCAGCAAGGAATTGGATTGCGCCTGGCAATTGATTATTAACAGACTGAAAGCCATGGGCAGAATGGATGATTATGAAATACTGTTGGATATAAAGGATTGGTCCTCGGATCGAGCTGGAGGACCCAGAAAAGTTGTCAGGGAGGATGTTCAAGAATGAAAGAAAAAACACCGAGCAAACTTGAGAAAATTCTTGCATCAGGTAATCTTGCCGTGACATCCGAGTGTGGTCCACCCCGCGGCAGTGATCCTGAAGCAATTATTGAAAAGGCAAATTTGATCAAGGATTATGTTGATGCCATAAATATCACCGACAATCAGACATCTGTTACCCGGATGTGCAGTCTGGCAGCCTGTATCAGGCTGAAACTCATGGGATTGGAGCCGGTTCTTCAGATGGTTACGAGAGACCGGAATCGAATTGCTTTGCAGAGTGATATTCTTGGAGCGGCTTCATTTGATATCCATAACATGCTTTGCCTGTCAGGAGATCATCAGAGTTTTGGCGATTGTGCATCCGGACAGAATGTTCATGATTTGGATTCCATGCAATTGATTCAAACCGTGAGAAGAATGCGTGATGAAGGAAAATTTATCGGAGGAGATGAGATCAAACGTCCTCCCAAAATGTTTGTTGGAGCAGCTGCCAATCCATTTGCAGATCCTTTTGAAATCCGGGTAGCCCGGCTTGCAAAGAAAGTGGCAGCAGGTGCCGAGTTTATCCAGACCCAATGTATCTATAACCTCGATAAATTTGAAAAATGGATGGAAGGCGTTCGGGATCGGGGTTTGCATGAAAAGGTTCATATCCTGGCAGGCGTTACACCATTTAAATCTGCTGGTATGGCTCGATATATGAAAAACAGAGTTCCAGGGATGGATGTTCCGGATGAAGTTGTAAAGAGGATGTCCGACACACCAAAAGACAAACAGGCAGAAGAGGGGATCAATATTTGCGTTGAAACCATACAAAGACTAAAAGAGATCACAGGCGTCCATGGTTTTCATGTTATGGCGATTGAATGGGAGGAAAAAGTTCCTGAAATTGTTCAAAGAGCAGGGTTGCTTCCCAGACCGGAAATGTAATCTGTTTTGAATATCTGAAAACGGTTTGTTTTTTTCTTCCGGAGTCATCCGGACGGCTGATTTTTTACATTGCAATGGATATAGAAATTTGTTGCCGAATTTTTTCGAATTGTTATAATGAGATAAATCTCGATATCATATAAAAAATTAAAAGATACATTTTTTTAAGGAGGTATAAATGAGCGATAAAAAGACCATTCTTGTTGTTGATGATGAACCTGATTTTGCATCTATTGTCCAGGCAAATCTGAAGAAAGCAGGCTTTAACGTAGAAGTGGCCTATGACGGTGTTGAAGCATTGGATAAAGTTAAATCAAATCCTCCGGATGCAATTGTTCTGGATGTAATGATGCCGGAGAAAGATGGTTATGAGGTATGTGCAGAACTGAAGAAAAGTGAGAAATATAGAGATATTCCTATTATCATGTTGACGGCTGTCGCCGATCATGTAGGTTCCACGAGGTATTCACACCATGACGGGATGAGCATGGAGGCGGATGACTATCTTCCAAAGCCGGCGTCAGCTGAAGATATTTTGGAGAGCGTGAAACGACTTGTCAGTTGATTGAAAAAAGTATTTTTCTTTCCGGATGTTTCACGATAAGCAAATTTTTGGGAAGAACCGGAACTGGTCGTAGGTTCATCTGTTACGGTATCTTCCCGTAATTGCTTCTGGGTAATGGAAGGTTTTGACTTAAGCCACACAGGCGCAAACGAATGAAAATATTTTGTATTTTAGGAGATGAGCGCTCTTTTCGATCAAAATCCCCTGTCATTTTTTCCAGTGTATTAAAAAGAGTCGGAATACGTGGGATGTATGTTCCCTTTAAGGTGGATCATGGTCAAATCGGTCCTGCGATGCAGAGTCTCAGGGTTCTGAATATTGATGGGGCCAATATTGCTGTACCCTATAAAGAAACGGTTATTCCCCATCTGGATATTCTTTCAGAGGGTGCGAATATTATCGGAGCCGTTAATACTGTTGTGCGGAAAGGCAAAATATTAAAAGGATATAATACCAACGCGATAGGGTTTATGGATACCCTGGAAGAAGTCGGGTTCAATGTTCCCGGTAAAACGGCTTTGGTTTTTGGAACCGGAGGGATTGCAAAAGCGATAGTGTTTATTTTGAACTGGTTGAGAGCTGAATCAATTCTGATTGTAGGAAGAAATAAAAACAGCCTTGCAGGAATCGTGAACAACATCGGGGGTACTGCATTACCGATCGAGTCAGTCAATGATGGGCCGATCAAGGCAAATATTCTGATCAATGCCACTTCGGTTTCAAGCCCTGATGAGTCACCGGAGTTTGCAGCCCTGGTCGATAAATGTGATATACGGGAATGTGAAATTATCATGGATGTGAATTATGGACGACTGATCAATTTATGGGAAGCAAAAGCGCAACAAAAAGCAGTTCAATTTCTGGATGGACGCTACATTCTTGCTCATCAGGCGAGGAGAAGCTTTTCCCTGTGGACAAAGATTGATGTAGAAGCAAAAGAGTTTTTAAAAGCAATGGATGAGGAGTTGTAAAAAGGATTATCATGCGCTCTGAAATAGAGAAAGAATATCTTTTAAAAGCAGTCGATGCTTCTAACAGGATTTTTTTTATTATATCCCCTGATTTCCAAATCCTGGCGACGAATCGATACACAAAAGAAAAGTACGGATTCAACATCGTTGGACAAAAATGTCATCAACTCCTTTGCGAGTGGGAGTCCCCAGGGGAAAATTGTCCTGCAAAACAGGTTTTGAAATCAAATAGACCCGTTCTGTCGGATAGGCCTGTTTTAAAGGAAAAGGAGAATACGTTATCCAATCAAAAGTGGTCCAACTGTCGTTATTCCTATCCAATATTTTCAGAAGATACGATTGATGCAGTTGCCATCCTTGAATTTGACACCCCTTCACGAGAAGAAATGGAAGAGGATCTCAGACGAGCCAATTCTCTTTTAAAAAATCTGATTCTCAGTTCAGTGGATGGGGTCATCGCAGCCGATATGTCCGGAAAAATTTTGATATTCAACGACGCTGCGGTAGAAATCAGTGGGTATAGCGCTGAAGAGGCACTTGATTCATTAGATATAAGAGATTTTTATCAGGGCGATACGGCGCGTGATATCATGCGAAGGCTCCGCAGTGATGACTATGGAGGGAAAGGTAAGCTGAAATCTTTTCAGGTAGATGTCATTAAAAAAAATGGGGACATTATACCGATCCGACTCAACGCATCCATTGTTTACAAAGGTGATAAAGAAGTTGCCTCCATTGGATTTTTTCATGATTTGCGTGAAGAATTACGGATAAAAGGTGAGCTTGAAAAAACACAGATACAGCTTCTTCAGGCAGAGAAAATGTCTTCCCTTGGAAAACTTTCTGCCGGAGTTGCACATCAACTGAACAACCCTCTTGGCGGAATTACACTGTATACAAAATTTCTTCTTGAAGATTATGATTTGGAACAGAGTGCAAAGGATGATTTGAATCGTATTTTACAGGAAGCAGAGCGATGCAGGGATACGGTTAAGGAGCTATTGGAGTTTGCCCGGCAAACCAGTCATCTGGTAAAACAGCACGACTTGAATCAAGCCCTTTCCCGGACCATGTTTTTGCTTGAAAATCAGACCCTTTTTCAGAATATTGTCATTGAGAAGAAGTTAGTAGAAAATCTGCCTCTGGTTCCTGTTGATATTCAACAAATGAATCATGTTTTCATGAATATAATATTGAATGCGGCCCAGGCAATGGATGGAAAGGGGCATTTACGTTTATCCACCGGCTTATCAGAAAACAGGGACAGAGTGATTATCGAAATCAGTGATACAGGGCCAGGGATTCCCGACCATGTTATAAAACATATTTTTGAACCCTTCTTTACAACTAAGGAGGAAGGCAAAGGAACCGGACTTGGTTTGAGCATGGTGTACGGTATTGTTCAGGATCATGGTGGAGTGATAACCGTAAAGAGCTGTGTTGGTGAAGGCACCACTTTCCGGATTGAACTTCCTCTGGAATATCAGAATCGAGGAGGAACCGAGTGTGAAGAATAGATTCGATACAGGAAAAGTGTTGGTCATTGATGATGAACAGATTCTGCGGGATGGAGCAGAACGAATTTTAAAACGGATGGACTTTCAGGTTTTCAAAGCTTCCAGAGGAGAAGAAGGATTGAAAATATTGGAACAGGAACCGGTTGCCATTGTCCTGTTGGACATGAAGATGCCGGGGATCGATGGGATGGAAGTCCTGAAGCGAATTATGGAACTGGATCGAGGAATCCTTGTTATTGTTATCACTGGATATGCAACCGTAGAGACCGCTATCGAAGCGATGAAGCGAGGCGCGTATGACTTTATTCCAAAGCCGTATGAGCCGGATCAGCTTCGAATCGTTGTAAGACGTGCACGTGAAAAAATGCAATTGACTCTGGAAACAGAAAAACTGGAAATGGAACGAAAGCGGACTCTGGCGGATCTTCATACTTCCCAAAGCCGTGTGCACACAATTATTGATTCACTTCCAAACGGAGTACTGGTAACGGATACAAATGGTAAGGTAGTTCTGTTGAATCCTGCATTCAAGCAGCATTTAGGGCTTGCGAAAGATATAATGCCCGGCGGAGATATTGGTGCCTATATTTATGATAAAGAGTTATGCAAATTGATTATCGATATTTCCCGTGGGAAATATGTTGATTTTGATGATATCCCAACCCATGAACTGAATCTTGATGGGGGGCGGTTTTTGTTGGCCAGATCCAGACCGGTGTTGGGAGAGAAACGGGAGTGTCTGGGGGCAGTGACCAATATCATGGATATTTCTGCCATGAAAGCATTGGATCAGTTGAGAGCTGAGTTTGTTGCGAAGGTTTCTCATGAGTTACGTTCTCCCCTTTCCACAATTCATGAACAACTTGCCATGGCTTTAAACGATATGGATGAAGGTTCTTCAGAAAATGAACAATATCTGCTTTCTCGAGCAAAGGAAAAAACAAAGGGTCTTATATCTACGATCGGAGATTTGTTGGACCTTTCGCGGATTGAGGCTGGAATAGCATCCAAGGAATCAAAACCGGTTCAGGTGGATGAGTTGTTAAAAAGTATTGTTGATTTTTTGGGAGTACAGGCCACCGCGAAAAAACAGTCCTTAACCCTTGAAATAAAGGATGAACCACTTCCATCAATCATGGCTGATCCAATGTCGCTTGAAAGTGTGTATGGTAATCTGATTACAAATGCCATCAATTATACTCAAGCAGGTGGGGAAATTAAAGTGATTTTGGATAAGACCGGAACAAACTTGAGGGCTATTGTAAAAGATAACGGTTATGGAATAGATGCCAAGTATATGGATAAGATTTTTGAGAAATTTTATCGCATCAAAAATGAGAATACAAGATTTATTACCGGGACTGGACTTGGATTGCCGATCGTAAAAGGTATTGTTGATTCTCTGGGTGGCTATATTGATGTTGAAAGTGAGACCGGAAAAGGCACCTCGTTTACGGTCCTCCTGCCTATTAAATAATGAAATTTATGGATCACTGTTTGAATCTGAAAATATATCGTTAATACTTTCCAAATTCACTGTCATCCAGTGCAATGATCTGTTCAGGTTTTTGTTCCGGTAATTCCCTCGGTTGTATTTCAGTCTTACCCCAGGCATAGTTTGTTTGTTGCTGATAATTTGGTTTCTGAATTTCAGGTGGCGGAGACAGGGATTTCACGGTTGAAGTTGGATCTGTTTTCGTATCGTCCTTTTGCACCCGAAATCGGGAAAGCAGATGATGAACCTGGGCAGCTTGTGCAGATAGCGTTTCAGCCGCTGAGGATGTTTCTTCGGCATTAGCGGTATTACTCTGAGTAACGTTATCAACCTGTTGAAGCCCTTTATTGACCTGGGCGATTCCTTGTGCCTGCTCACTGCTTGCGGCGGCGATTTCACCCACAAGATCTGTCACCTGGGTTACGCCGGCGTTTATTTTTTTCAGTGCTTCTGAGGTTTTGCCGGCGGTTTGGTTTCCGTCCTTTACTTTTTTAATCGATTTTTCAATCATATCCGTAGTCTCTTGGGCGGCTTTCGCACTTCGGGCTGCCAGAGAACGAACCTCCTGTGCCACGACTGCAAAACCTTTTCCATGTTTACCGGCTCTTGCGGCTTCTACAGCGGCATTTAGTGCCAGCAGATTGGTCTGGAAAGCGATATCATCAATTGTTTTAATAATTTTTCCAATTTCGTGACTGGATTCACTGATGGCATCCATGGAAGAAACCATTTCTTCCATCTGTTGGATTCCATTGCGTACTGCTTCATGTGCCGCTTTTGCCAGGGTATTGGCCTGTGTGGCATTTTCAGCATTGGTTTTTGTCTGAGAACTGATTTGTGACATGCTGCTGGATATTTCTTGAATAGCGGCCGCTTGTTCTGTGGCACCTTGAGACAGGGCAATGCTTGAATCTGCAATCTGTCTGGAGCCGGAATCCACCTGGGCCGCTGAGGAGTTGAGCTCGGAAACCATATTGTTCAGACTGGTAACCATGGTGAGAAGCGCCTTACCCAGTGTATCTTTTTCTGATGCAACGATAATTTTCTGAGCAAGATTACCTTCTGCAATGTCAGTCGCAGCTTTTGCTTTGATATTCAGGGAGTCAACCACTGAATTTAATGCCGAACCCATGATACCGATTTCATCTTTACCTGTTTTTAGATGCACGGAAAGATCACCATGGGCAATCGTATTCAGTGCCTCCACAGTGTTTTTGAGCGGTTGGATAATACCTCGGGAAAGAATAAACCAGATTAACAAGACCGAACCGGCTACAACAATGAAAAAGGTCGTCAGATTGTATATCCTTTGACGTTTTGTATCCTGACGAATCGAGGATAATTCGGAATTCAGTTTATTCACGAAATATTGGCTGAACTCGGTAAGTTGTTTGTCAAGGGATTCTGTCTGTTTTGCCAATTCGGCTGTTTTACTCATATCAGCAGTATCTTCATTCCCAATCATTTTGGTGTAGAGGGTGTTAGCGGATTCGGAAAATGAAAATGACTCTTTAATCGAAATGTTGATTTTTTCTTTTATTTCCGGATCAACATTCGGTAATGCAGAAATGGCGGTGAGTGCTTCCTGAATTTGTTTTGCCTTGGATTGAGCTGTTTCAAGCAGCTTAGCATCACCAATCAGGACGGCATCATTGAATAGTTTGATCTGCTCACCAAAGGAATTCAAGGCTGACTGGCTGTATTGTGTTGCCGGGAAAACAGATTCGGATACGCTGAATAGCCTGTTCTCAGTCTGTTTACCATTGCTGTATCCGAATAGCATTGAGGCGAAGTAACCGATAATTAAAATACTCAGACTTAACCAGATCTTGTTTGCAATACTCAATGAACGCCACATACATCGTCTCCTTGTATTTTTTCAAATTGAAAAAAAGTTGTCAATTATTTGATTCAGAAATTGTGTTTCTTGAGAGAAATTGGATGTTGTGAAAATTTTACTGTTTTTGTGTATTGTGAATATGGCAAGTGAAAAAAGTGCGATAAACAAGATGATGTATCAAAAAATATATTATCTACGGGTTATTGTCAATGGTAACTTGTCCTGCATTTTTTTGTTGAGGTTTATTAAAAATCAAAATAGTGTTGGACAATTATTTGATGTTTTTGTAAAAAGTTCAATCTATCTCATGAAAAAAAGACTCGATGCAGGGATAGTTGATACTTTTTTCTAAAAGAGCTATGAAATTTTTTTATATTTAACAATATGAGTTGGAGGATCGTCATGAAAGTTTTGGTCAGTGATAATCTGGGTGAAGTTGGTATCAAGATCTTCGAAGATGAAGAGGGGATTGCGGTTGATGTGAAGACAGGGCTTTCACCTGAAGAATTAAAAAAAATAATTGGTGGCTATGATGCGCTGGCAATTCGCAGCGCGACAAAAGTCACGGCTGAACTTCTTGCGGAAGCAAAAAACTTGAAGGTTGTTGGTCGTGCCGGCATTGGGTTGGACAATGTGGATATTCCGGAAGCAACAAAGCGTGGTATTGTTGTCATGAATACACCTGGTGGAAATGTTGTAACGACAGCTGAACATGCCATTGCGATGATGATGGCTCTTACCCGCAACATCCCACAGGGAACTTCATCATTAAAAGCTGGGCGTTGGGATAAGAAAAAACTTCAGGGCAGGGAAATATACAATAAAATACTGGGTGTTGTAGGATATGGAAATATTGGTGCCATAGTAGCAGATCGCGCCAGGGGACTAAAAATGAATGTCATTGTATATGATCCCAATGTTACCGCAGAAAAGATTCAAAAAGCAGGTTTTGAATATGTCAGCCTTGAAGAGTTATATCGAAGAGCTGATTATATCACGATTCATGTCCCCAAAATGAAGAGCACGATTGGTCTTTTGAATAAAAATGCATTTCGTCAGATGAAAGATGGGGTAATGGTGATCAACTGTGCTCGCGGAGGTATCGTGGATGAGGCAGATTTATATGAGGCAATTCAATCCGGTAAAGTTGCTGGCGCGGCTTTGGATGTTTTTGAAACAGAGCCTCCGGGGCAATCTCCTTTATTTGAACTCGATACTGTAATCGGGACTCCTCACTTGGGAGCTTCCACTCAAGAAGCTCAAACCAATGTTGCGGTAGCTGTAGCTGAACAGATTATCGCATATTTAAAACATAATACGGTTATCAATGCAGTGAATGTGCCGTCTGTTACAGGCGAGCTGTTGAAAAAGCTCTCTCCTTACCTGACGCTTGCCGATCGAATGGGATGTTTACAGGCCCAGCTTATTCGAGGGCCGGTAAAGGAAGTCATTATTGAATACACTGGAGATTTTCAAGGTCTTGACCTTTCACCGGTCACAACCGCATTATTGAATGGGCTTCTTGCCATGATGGTAAAAGATGAAGTGAATGCAGTGAACGCTCCGATCATTGCAAAAGATATGGGTATCAAGGTTACCGAAATAACCAGTGGAGATTCTTTGGACTTTACTCATTTGATTTCAGTAAAGATTGTTACAACAGAGATGGAGAATATTGTGGCGGGCACGATCTTTGGGAAAAATGATCCAAGGATTGTGCAAATCAATAATTTCCGACTTGAAATTATTCCAAAGGGCCATCTTGCCTTGATTCACAACATGGATAAACCAGGCGCAATCGGCAGCATTGGAACAGTATTGGGTGCAAATAGTCTGAATATTGCAAGAATGCAGGTTGGTCAGGAAAAGGATGGTGAACGGAATGTCATTATTTTAATGACAGACACTCCAATTCCGGATCCGGTTGTAAAGCAACTGGCGGATTTGCCCATGGTTAAAACAGTCATTCCGCTGACGCTGTAATGGGGTATTGGATTGACACATTATTCGGATAAACAGAGGGATATGTCATGACAGATCAAACAAAAGATTTTATTGTCAAAGACACAGAGACCTCAACCAATGAGGATTCATCTGATATAAAAAAGGGAAACAAATCTGACTCCTCAACTTCTGGAGATCATTCAGGTCAGGATTCACAGCTTCCCAAAATCAATTTTTCAACTTTTATTTTTTCTCTCAACTCTTCCGCACTTTATCATTTGGGACTGGTACCGGATCCGACAACCGGTAAAAATGAGAAAAATTTGCTTTTGGCAAAACAAAGTATTGATATTCTTGGGATGCTGGATGAAAAAACACAGGGAAATCTATCCAATGATGAGGAAAAATTACTCAGACATATTCTGCATGACCTGAGACTTATGTATGTGAAAGAACGGGATTAGTTTTTTCCATACAGATGGCTGTCTTTTCAAGTTCTGATGCAGAGGTGATCAAACAGGATGAAACAGACAAAAATAAAAGCAAAAAAAGGTAACCGGAAGAGTGCATGGATATTTATTATCTGTATGGTGACAGCGGGTATCTGGCCTTTTTTCAAAGCTGAAACACGGGAAATACCCGTTGATGCGGTTATTTTGCCGGGAAGCTTTAGCAATCTTGCAGAATCTGTGGGTCCTGCAGTGGTTAACATCAGAACAGAAAAAATTACCAAAGGTATGGGGCGAGGATTTCGTCATTTTGATCCAAAACCTTTTCACCAGGATGACCCATTTAATGAGTTTTTGGATAGATTTTTTGAAGAGGATCCGCAGAGGGAGGATCGTTATCGGAGCCTTGGCTCCGGTTTTATCGTTAGTAAGGAAGGTTATATTGTAACAAATGATCATGTGGTTGAAGATGCAGATAAGATTAAGGTAATTCTGAAAGATGGGAAAGAGTTTGAGGCTGTGGTGATTGGTCTTGATTCAAAGACGGATCTCGCCCTTCTTAAGGTAGAACCAAAACAGAATTTGCCCTGTGTTAAAATTGGAAATTCTGAGAATATCAAGGTTGGACAATGGGTTGTTGCCATTGGCAGTCCTTTTGGCCTGGAACAGACAGTAACAGCAGGTATCGTGAGCGCAAAAGGGAGAGTGATTGGCTCTGGTCCATATGATGATTTTATTCAGACAGATGCTTCAATTAACCCAGGGAACAGCGGAGGTCCTCTTCTCAATATGGAAGGTGAAGTTGTTGGAATCAATACAGCCCTTATTGCAAGTGGCCAGGGAATCGGTTTTGCGATCCCAATTGATCTGGCAAAAGGCATTATTGATCAATTAAAAAAAAATGGGATTGTCACAAGGGGATTTTTGGGTGTTTCAATTCAAGATATTAGTGAAGAACTTTCCGAATACTATAATATTGAAGATGGAAAGGGAGTTCTTGTTGTTGAGGTTGTGCCGGGAGGTCCGGCTGATAATGCCGGTATCCTTGCAAAGGATATTATTCTTGAGGTGAACGGCGTGAGAATGGAAAACAGTCGCGCTTTATCCAGTCTTGTTGCCGGATCATCTGTTGGTAAAACGGTTGAGATTCTATTATTGCGTGGTGGGTTGGATAAGAAATTGACTGTTGAGATCGGGAGAATGAATGATAAAAATTTTCCTGTCGACCCTCAAGACAGAAAGACTGAAGAAGAACTTGGATTGGAGGTTTCTGAGCTTACAGATGAGTTTGCGGATAAATACAATCTGAGTGAATCCGGTGGTGTCATTGTGCTCGATGTCAAACCGGACAGCATAGGGGATAAGGCTGGAATTATGCATGGGGATATTATAAAAGAGATCAATCATTCCCCGGTTAAATCGCTTGGGGATTTTAATAAAATTCTTGGTGAAATAAAATCCGGAGAGCAGATTCAAATGTTCATTAAAAGGAGTAATATCGGTTTCATCGTGGTTCACATTACCCGATAGCAATATACCATACTGAACAGGGAAGGAATTTTTTAACTGTAATCGATCAACTCATCAGTCCTATGTACTCTTTTTCAGGTAAACAAATAACATACTCATTTTTATCTTTATAACCAGACTGAATAATTAAAATTTTGACAAAAATGCAAACAATTCATTCCATGATTAAGGAATTATCTCCTGCAAAAATTAATCTTTTTTTGCAGGTAACCGGTAGGCGTCCGAATGGATATCATGAACTAAACACCCTGATATGTGGGGTTACACTTTTTGATACAATAATTTTCGATTTTCGAGCCTCTGAATTCAGTATCCAGTGCGCCCATCCGGAGGTACCTGAGGACGATACCAATCTGGTTTGGAAAGCGGCTGAGCTTTTTTTTAAAACCAGTGGGAAAAAGACGGGTGTGAAAATTCGAATTGAAAAAAAGATACCGGTTGGCGCAGGGCTCGGCGGAGGGAGCAGCAATGCAGCAACTGTATTGAAAGTGCTCAACAGATACTTTGGTTCCCTCTTACCGGATAAAAAACTAAGAGAGATTGGTCTTGAAATCGGGGCAGATGTGCCTTTTTTCATTCGGGGGAGGCCGGCTGTTGCAAAAGGAATTGGTGAAAAGCTCCTCGAATATGATTTGTTGCAGAAATTTCATGTGTTGCTGGTCAATCCCGGAATCAACGTGTCTACAGCAGAGGTTTATAAAAACCTGAAATTGGGATTGACAAAATGTGAAAAAATAATTACAAGATTTCCTTTTAGTGGTGTATCAGTTGATATCTGTAATTATTTGTGTAATGACCTTGAAACCGTTACAACCAAAATGATTCCGGATATAGAACGGATAAAGGCGTCGCTGATAAAATTTGGTGCTCAGGGAGCGCTGATGTCCGGTAGCGGGCCGACAGTTTTCGGCCTTTTTGCTGATAGTAACCAAGCCAAGTTTGCATACAGGGAACTTAAACAGTTCCCTGAAAAGTATAAATTTTTGGCAGAAATGATCGTGTGATCAAAAATTTATCATTATTATTTTGAAACCGGCCTTACCGTGAGTTGCCGGTTTTAAGATATTACCGGCAACTCGTTGAAAAAATTCTACGTTGATTGCCTGTTCTGTTTTCTAATGGGGCGTCGTCAAGCGGCAAAGACACAGGATTTTGATTCCTGCATTCGGAGGTTCGAATCCTCCCGCCCCAGCCATTTTTTATAAAATTGGCTATTATTATGGTTTGTTCTGGAGAAGTGATGGATAGTTTAAAAAAAGGTATTTTTATATTTACCGGAAACTCGAATCCAGTTCTTGCAAAAAAGATCTGCGAGTATCTTGAAGTACCGCTTGGCAGTTCCAAGGTCAAAACTTTCAGCGATGGTGAAATTCAGATAGAAATTGATGAAAATGTTCGCTGTTCTGATGTCTTTGTCATTCAATCAACCTGTAGGCCTGTAAATGATAGTTTGGTTGAATTGCTGTTGATGCTGGATGCTTTGAAACGGTCATCTGCACAGAGAATAACTGCAGTTATCCCTTATTATGGCTATGCGAGGCAGGATAAGAAGGTCGCTCCGCGAGTTCCTATAAGTGCAAAAATGGTGGCTGACCTTTTGGATGTTGCTGGTGCACACAGGGTGATTACCATGGATCTTCACGCCGGGCAAATTCAGGGCTTTTTTAATATGCCTGTGGATAATCTGTTTGCTGCCCCGGTTCTGCTCGATTATATTACAAATCGATTTGGTGAGAAATCGGTGATTGTTTCACCGGATGCAGGAGGCGTTGAAAGGGCAAGAGCGTTTGCCAAGAGACTTGGTGCCGGCCTGGCAATTGTTGATAAGCGAAGGGATGCTCCGAATCAAGCAAGAGCTATGGCTGTAATTGGTGATGTAAAGAATAAAGTTGCGATTATTCTGGATGATATGGTGGACACTGCCGGTACGCTGACCGAGGCTGCTGCTGCAATAAAGAATGAGGGCGCCCTCGAAGTCCATGCATGTTGCTCACATCCTGTGCTTTCCGGTCCTGCTGTTGACCGGATAATTGATTCCGAACTGAAAAGTCTTGTGACAACAGATACCATTCCTCTCAGCAGTAAAGCGTCAGCGTGTGATAAAATCAAGGTTTTGTCAATCGCAAAGCTTGTCGGAGAAGCGATCATACGCAGCCACCGGGGAGATTCCGTTACGTCACTTTTTGTATAATTTTAAATGATTTTTTTAAGGAGGAATACTTTTGGAAATACTTGAATTGAAGGCAGAAAAAAGAAGCACAGTCGGCAAAGGGCCTGCACGATCCCTTCGGCGGGATGGCAAAATTCCAGCAGTGCTATACGGATCGGATATTGAGCCGGTTTCCCTTTCTATCCAGGCAAAAGAAATCGAAGTTTTATTGAAAAATGCTAAATTTAATCAGCAACTTATCAATATTGACATGGGGAGTGGAGTTATGAAGCCGACCATGATCAAGGAGATTCAATTAAGACCGGTAAAGGGCGATTTCCTGCATATCGATTTCTATGAAGTGAATATGGGTCGGAAAATCAGGGTGCGTGTTCCGGTTGTTTTAAAAGGAAAGAGCATTGGTGTTGAAAATGGAGGCCTTCTGCAGATTATCAGACGCGAATTGGAAGTCCTGTGCTATCCGGGTGAAATTCCAGAGGCGATTGAAATTGATGTAACAGATCTAAATATCGGTAATTCTGTTCATGTAAATGATATACATTTAGAAGGTGATATGGAAATCCCGGCAGAAGTCAATTTCACCGTTGTCACCATGCTTGCGCCAAAGAAGGAATCTGTTGCAACAGAAGATGAAGGAGTTGAGGCAGAAGCGGTTGCAGGAGAAGCTGCTGCTGAATAATTGGCGTAAATTGGGTGGTATTCTTTTGCGATCTTGTTTCCTCATATGGAGAGTTATTCATTTACAAAGGATAAACTCACAAACAGATTCTTATCTTTACGGATAGGGAAAAAGGATGAGCCGGAAACAGATTCGGATGCTTGTCGGACTCGGCAATCCAGGCAAAACCTATTCAATGACACGACATAATGTCGGTTTTATGGTACTTGAAGCGCTTTCAGAGGCGTTTTCCATTCCAATTGAGAAAAAAAAGCCCGATGTGCTGTTTGGCCGCGGAAATGTAGAAGGAACGGATATTATACTTGCAAAACCGATAGCATATATGAACCGGAGTGGTTATCCAACACGAAGGCTTGCAGAATATTTTGGGATATCTGGTGAGGAGATGCTGGTAATACATGACGACATCGATCTTACCTTTAAAAGATTAAAAATAAAAATGAAAGGAGGGCATGGCGGACACAACGGTATTCGATCAATGATCGGTGCATTTGGACATGGGGATTTTATCCGTATCCGTATCGGAATTGGTCGTCCAGATGGCCCTAAAGAAGTTACCGATCATGTTCTCGGCCGATTCTCAGACGAAGAAAAAGAAGAATTGGACCGTGTAATTGTAGGGGCCAGGGATGCAGCCGTCACGATAGTGCGTGATGGTATACAGGAAGGGATGAATATTTTTAACAAACATAAATGATTTTCAATTAACAATGAATGGAGGAAGACATGGATCTGATAATGGGAAACATTCCATTGGCGTGTACACTCGTCGGGGTTGTGGGGATTCTTTTTTCCCTGATTCTTGCTGGCATTGTAAAAAGTGCTCCTGCAGGAAATGAAAAAATGCAGAAAATCTCAGGTGCAATTCAGGAAGGCGCAATTGCATACTTGAATCGGCAGGCCAAAAGCATGGCAACTGCAGGTATCGTGATTTTTATTGTTATCTTCTGGGCAATGGGCAGCATTACGGCTATTGGTTTTGCATTAGGTGCCCTGGCGTCTTTTTGTGCTGGTTATATCGGCATGAGGGTTTCCGTAATCGCCAATGTCCGAACGGCTGAGGCTTCTAGAAATGGTCTGGCTGCCGGTCTGGCTATGGCATTCAGAGGCGGATCTGTTACCGGTATGATCGTTGCCGGTCTTGCACTGACAGCTGTTGCAGGTTACTATACTTACACCCATGATGTTATGTCACTGGTTGCTCTTGGCTTTGGCGGCAGCTTGATCTCTATTTTTGCCCGTCTTGGTGGTGGTATCTTCACCAAAGGTGCGGATGTTGGTGCTGACTTGGTTGGTAAGGTGGAAGCAGGGATTCCCGAAGATGATCCTCGCAATCCGGCCACCATCGCGGATAACGTAGGGGATAATGTTGGTGACTGTGCAGGTATGGCAGCGGATCTTTTTGAAACCTATGCAGTTACTGCAGTTGCTGCAATGCTGCTTGGACATCTCCTGTTCCCGAAAAATGAAATGGCGACTCTTTTCCCGCTGATTCTTGGCGCGATTTCAATCATTGCCTCCATTATCGCAATCTTTTTTGTGCGTCTTGGAAGAAGCGAGTATATCATGGGCGCGTTGTATAAAGGTATGTTTGGTGCTGCTATCATTGCCGGCGTTGCTTTCTTTTATGCAGCCCAGAAATTCCTGGTTGACATTCCCGGAATCGATGCAATGAAAATTTATTACTGCACCGTGATCGGCCTTGTTCTGACTGTTGTAATCGTTATCATTACAGAATACTACACGGGTAAATATAAACCGGTTAAAGACATTGCTATGGCTTCCACAACCGGTCACGGAACCAACATCATTGCTGGTCTTGCCGTCAGTATGCAGGCAACAGCAGCTCCGGTTCTTATGATTTGTATTGCCATTGGTCTTGCTCATCACTTTGCAGGTCTTTATGGTATTGCAATGGCAGCAATGTCCATGCTTTCCATGACCGGTATGGTTATTGCCATTGACGCATATGGTCCGATTACGGACAATGCCGGCGGAATTGCTGAAATGAGTGAAATGGAGGAAAGTGTACGTGCAGTTACCGATCCTCTGGATGCGGTTGGTAATACAACCAAAGCCGTAACCAAGGGATATGCGATCGGTTCTGCCGGTCTTGCAGCTCTGGTTCTGTTCGCCTGCTACTGTATTGAGTTTCAGGTTCATGGAAAAAGCGGAGCCATCAAGTTTGATCTGGCTGATGTTGATGTTATTATCGGTCTCTTTATCGGCGGTCTTCTGCCTTACCTGTTCGCCTCCATTGCCATGAAAGCGGTTGGTAATGCAGGTGGTGCGGTTGTTGATGAGGTCCGTCGTCAGTTCCGTGAAATTCCGGGAATTATGGAAGGAACCGGAAAACCGGATTATGCAGCCTGTGTTGATATTGTGACCAGTTTTGCTCTGCGCGAAATGGTTGTTCCGGCGCTTCTCCCGGTTGTTGCTCCCATCCTGGTCGGTCTTATTCTTGGGAAGGTAGCTCTTGGCGGTCTTCTGATCGGAAGTATTGTAACCGGTCTTTTCGTTGCGATCTCCATGACAACTGGTGGTGCTGCATGGGATAATGCCAAGAAATATATTGAAGACGGTAATCTGGGCGGAAAGGGCAGCGATGCCCATAAAGCCGCTGTTACTGGTGATACGGTTGGCGATCCTTACAAAGACACTGCAGGACCAGCCGTTAACCCGATGATAAAAATCCTGAATGTTGTTGCACTGTTGATGGTTCCTTTCCTTATGTAATTCATGGATTTTAAGTAACAATATAAAGGGGATCAGCAGTAATTGCTGGTCCCCTTTTTTTTTGTTGTTGATTCATGGTAATAAATATGGTATATTATCTCAATTTTACATACGATATATAGATATAATTGGCAAAATCAGCTACGATATAATGTATTTTTAACAGAATGTGGGGAAAAAATGGCGGAAAATGCGGTTAAGCGAGAGCAAGCTTGTCAGGAATTCAGCCCAGGTGATCTAGCTGTTTATCCGGCCCATGGCGTTGGTCGCATCGAAGCGATTGAAAGTCGGGAGATAGGCGGCAACAGACAGGATTTCTATATCATGAAAATTTTAGAGAATGGTATGGTGATCATGATTCCGACAAAAAATGTAACATCCGTAGGTTTGCGAAGCGTCATCCATAAGAACGACGTCAATAAAGTCTATGAGATCATTACATCCAAAAAAGAGGGTACGATCGACAATCAGACCTGGAACCGAAGGTACCGTGAGTATATGGATAAAATCAAAACAGGTTCTTTGTATGATGTCGCTGAGGTATTCAGAGATCTTTTTATGCTGAAATTTACAAAAGATCTTTCTTTTGGAGAGCGTAAACTTCTTGACACTGCTCAGGGACTTTTGCTCAAGGAACTTTGTACTGCCAAGAACAAAGATGAGAAAGCTGTTATGGCAGAGATTGAGTCTTTATTTACGTCTAACTGATATTCGGTAATTCCGCTCATGTCTGGTGATGCCGGTTTTACCATAACTGCTGCTGAAACTGATACTGACAAGCGTCTCGATTTTTTAATTGCCCAGAAATTGCCTCATTGCTCCAGAAAGCAGACTTCATCTTTAATTCGCAAGGGTGTGATCCGGGTGTCTGGATCCATCAAAAAGCCCGGTTATAGAATAAGGCCGGGCGATGTTATTCAAGGGATTATCCCTGATCCTGAACCGGTTTCATTTCAGCCTGAACCGGTTGATATCGACATCCTTTTCGAGGATTCTCATCTTATTATCCTCAATAAAGCTCCAGGGGTTGTCGTCCATCCTGCCCCGGGCAATTATACCGGAACGCTTGTCAACGGACTTCTATATCATTGCCCGGGGATCGAAGGCATTGGAGGAGAAATACGTCCTGGGATTGTTCATCGCCTTGACAAGGACACTTCCGGCGTTATGCTTGTCGCAAAAAATCATGCTTCGCATACCGAGCTTTCAAATCAATTTAAAGAAAGAACTGTTGAAAAAAAATATCTTGCGTTGGTGTATGGGAATTTTAAAGAACAAAAAGGTATGATAACCCTTCCAGTCGGACGGCATCCCCTGCATCGCAAACAGATGTCAACCAATAGCCGGAAACCGAAAGAAGCCAAAACAATATGGCAGGTAAAAGAAAAATATGACGGGTTATCGCTATTAGAAATTTCGATATTAACAGGCAGGACCCATCAGATCAGGGTACACTGCCATGCAATACATCACCCGATTGTTGGAGATCCGGTTTACGGGATTCGGAGTGCGAATCATAAGATCAAACAGCTACAGATATACGGTAGTATTATCCAGACAGTCTGCCGGCAAATGCTGCATAGCTGGCGCCTAACATTTCATCATCCTTATTCGAAAGAAAAAATGACCTTTGAAGCATCCCTTCCAGAAGATATGCAAAAATTGATTGCAGCCCTCAGAGAAAGGTAGACCAAAAACCAGTATGCGATTTATCAAGGTTCTTTTTTTTCAGGATTTTTTTTATCCTTGATATTTTTTTCTACCAGTTCAGCTACTTCTTTTGCAATTTGCACATCCTTTGAGGCCTTGGCTAACTTTTTTGGGTCTATCGAGGTAAGGGGGCCTGTGGATGGTTTAATGTTTTTACGTACTTTTTTTAAAATATCGTTTATATGCTCATCTGTTGTCATAACAAGACGTTTCCTTTCTATGCCTGATCATGACCATTTGGAATGGCATTCAGCACAAGCGTCAATGGCCGGTCTTCCTCACTTTTCCCGGTAAACCGTATCGGGCCGGGTCTTCGATAATTGTCCTCTTCCGGATTTGCGGTCAGCCATTTTTCCCTCAGTGATTCAACAACTTTAAAGGCGGTGGAATGGGTGTTTACAACGCTTTTTTCAATAACCAGGGTCAATTTTCCGCTTCTTTCTTCAAGCCTCATAAGTGGTGCGATAGGAATTCCGATCGGTTGCCAGGATGAAAAATCAAATTCAAGATTTTTAATGGCAGCCATCTGCCCGGTGGCATTGTTTGCAATCAAGGCAAAAACCGTCAAACCGAGGTTGTACGTGTAGTTACAGTCAAAACGGCTTGGATCACTTCCTCTGCCGTCATATCCATAAAAGTGCGACTGTGTTTTAAA
>CAYTGW010000013.1:370-3943 GCA_964437395.1 uncultured Desulfocicer sp. | reverse complement strand
TTTTAAAATTTGGAACGGATTTTTTATATATTTTTTCAATTGCTTTGGGTATCTTGTCTTCATTCTTGAGAACTTTTCCCCGGATCAGTTCCTGCTTGAGTGTTTTATTGGACATGATGGATTCTTTCACAAGCAGATACGGGCCTTCATCATAATTCCGAAACAGGACCGGACCGAAAAAGTCCGGATCAAGTCCTTCTTTCTTCAGGGTTTTTTTAAAAAAATCCTTATGAATTCCGAGTTTATATTTACCTTTTTCTTTAAGAATATTCAGATAGTCTTTTACCAGCCCCATAATAATTTTGTCTGTTTCCACCAGAGAAAACTGGAAGTTGCCATGACTATCCCTTTCCATCAAAAGACCTTCCTGGAAGAATGCCGGTATATCATTGAACAGATCGTCATCCCGCGTATTCCATACAGATATGATCTCCTCTTCTCTGGATTGTCTTGCGAGTCTGCGGAGATAATCCAGCTTGTCCTCCAACAACAGGAACTCTTTATGAAAATGTTTGTCATGGGTTGCATTGTATTCGGCAATAATCACATTCAGTTTGGTGATGAAAATCTGAATTTCATTGATAAATTCCAAAACGCCCTCTGGAATGACAAGTACGCCGTAATTTTTTCCTACAGAGGCTCTTCTGACAATTCCGTCACAGATCAGCCTGGACAGATGACGAAGCGTCATGCCATATGCGGTATAATCGACTGTGCCTTGTTTTTCTGCTAGTGCAATCCTTCTCTTGTCAATATAATTTGCAAGATCTTCACCAATCAGGGTCATGTTCGCGTGAGTCTGCAGGGCCACTTCCAAAGCCAGGTGACTGGCAACCCTTCCCATAACCTTACAGATATGCCAGTATTTCACATCAGAACTACAGTCGTTGCATAAATTACTGATTTCGTTTGCAAAGGAACGTGCGGCTGTGTGAAATCCAAAAGACATGGCGCATAAAACCTGTCCCTTTGAATCCCTGACCTGGATGTCACCATCAATTGTTTTAGGGACACCGATCACCTGGACACCGTCGTTTTTCATTTCCTGCGCAAGGAAAGCCGCATTGGTATTGGAGTCATCCCCTCCAACAATTACGATCGCATCGAGATTCAAATCTTTACAGGTTTTTTTGGAGAGGGCCATTTTTTCCGGGGTATCAATCTTGGTTCGACCGGTTTTAATCATGGAAAAACCGCCAAGGTTTCTGTATTGGTCTACCAGCTCTTTTGTCAGTTCCTTTGCTTCATTTTCAATGATTCCATCCGGTCCCAGGATAAAACCAAAAATTTTGTTATCTGGGTTGGCTTTTTTGGCAGCATCATATATTCCGGCAATGACATTATGGCCTCCAGGAGCCGGACCTCCGGAAAAGACAACTCCGATTTTTCGCTGTTTGTCATAAGCTTTTTGCAGAGAAGGATCTGGTGAATCTGCAGACCGGACAGTCTGCACCTTGTTGTTGATCAGGTCGGGTAATTGTTTTTTTGTTTCCCGGTCCAGTTCAAAGCAATATTCTTCAAGGGTCTCAAGATAATTGTATCTGCTTTTAAACACATCGCAGATGGGAGGTTTGTATTCCCTTCGTTCAAGAAGTTCCTGGTTTTCATTGCTGGTTGCTTTCAAAACCTCAGGGTGGTTCATCAGTGTTTTAATACTGATCGGTTCCTTTTCTGACATTTTTTCCTCCGTGGTTATAAATGTATCTGAACGAAAAATTCTGTTTTATTTTTTTATATTTAAGACAACCCGGTTTCGACCTGAATTTTTTGCTTTATACAGGGCCTGATCTGTGCGATGAAAAATCGCTTCATGGGTTTCATCCGAGGGCATTACCTGAGTCACGCCAATACTGATGGTAATTTTTACCAGTTCTTTCTTATGGAGAAATTCAATATTTTCAACAATGCTCCGCATTCTTTCTGCGGCTTCTTTTGCAATCTCACCATCTGTTTCCGGAAGAATCACGATAAACTCTTCTCCTCCGTAACGCGCAAGAAAATCTGTATCCCGCAACGCTGGTTTGATGCGCTTGATAATTTCTTTCAGACATTTGTCTCCGATTGTATGCCCATAAGTGTCATTGATTTTTTTAAAGTGATCCACATCCAGCATAAGCATGGAAAATGGCCTCTTATATCGAAGGTACCGGCTCATTTCGTTTTCAATATTCCGGTCATATGCTCTTCGATTATAGGCTCCGGTCAAGGGATCGTTGAGCAGCTCCTGCTCAAGCATCCTGGACTGTTCATTGACAGTTGAAATTTTATTCTTCATTTCTGCCAGATGTTGTTGAAGGGCCGTTACTTTTTGATCTGCCTCATTTTGATGAAGCTTATCTTTCAGGCGCTTGTCTTCCAGTGCATGGTTAATGATTTCTAACCTGGAAACAACGGTTTCTTTCAATTCCGTTAAGGTTTTACTGAAATCAACACGACTTCGCAAGTCACCCAGTTGTTTTTCGAGCAATGTATTGAATTCCTGATTTGCCTGATCATGATTGATGGAAAAAGACAGAGATTCAAGAAGATAGCTTTCCAGTTCAATCAGCCTTTTCCCGATTTCTTTGATAAATTCTGCCGTGAGTTCCCGCTCAACGCTTATATTGTTGATGTATTCTGAAACCAGGGCAATGATATCCTGTCGGATTTTTAAAAAATCATCCAGAATATTCCCCTCACGGATTTGTTTTCCAAGCGAAGAAATACTTTCCAGATAATTTTCTCCCAGATGCAGGCTCAATTGATCCAGGATATCCTGGTAAGCGGTTTTCAGGTGTTTTATAAAAATAGTCTGAAAGGAGATAGTCCCCTCGGGTTTTTCTTCTTCCGGGGATTTTAATAGTTTTTTGAAAAAAGAAGAAGGTTTCTGTTTTTCATCCAATTCTGCTTCTTGAATACTGCCTCGAAAGGCTATATCTTTCAGATTTTGCAAGGCATCTGAAAGCAGGTCAATATCTGTTTCCTCCTGAATCAGGATTTTGAATTGACTCAGGGAGGTCTGTAATTTATTTTTTTCTTTGGAGTCAAGTAGCAGATGAATCAATGTGGAAAGGGCTTGTCTGTAAAATTTTGATGTTTTTATGGACTTATCTTCCGTCTCTTGCATCTGCTTCAGCAGTTTGTCTTTTTGAGAAACAGCCTGCTTGTTTTTTTTCTCCAGTTGACTGGTTTGTTCCACCTGGACGTCTTTGTCGGAAAAAAAGGTTTTGATCTCCTTTTTTAGCAGTATGGCCTCAATAAGAGTTTCTACTGATAGATCACGTCCTTCTGCAGCAAGCTTCTTCATCGATTCAATGGAGATTTCGGCAAATAATCTGATCGCTTTGCTGGTAGATTCCTTGTTCATAGCTGATTACAATACATGTGAGCGGATATCTGTGTCAAGGGAAGGCTCTATATTTCCATTCCGGCTGATTTTTTATTCATTTTAAAAGTATAATAGGTGGACATGACGTGCAATTGCATCAAGTGGGCAGAATATATACCATATATTGTATCTGATTTAAGTATTAACCCCATTAGCTTGTGTTTTTTCTTTACAAATTGCATGGCTTTTGGTATGAAACCAATAAA
>CAYTGW010000013.1:0-360 GCA_964437395.1 uncultured Desulfocicer sp. | reverse complement strand
ATTATAAAAAAATAGGATGCATTTTCATTCTGAAACAAGGCAATAAAATTAATTGGTTAGTCCTTATGCTCAGGTATTGATATTCATGAAAACATTATAGCAAGGGGTTGTTTGAAGTGAAACTAAAAAAACTTGAAATTACAGGATTCAAATCTTTTTTTGATCGATCGAGCATAGATTTTCCCAAAGGGATATCCGCTGTCGTCGGGCCAAACGGATGCGGAAAAAGCAATATCATGGATGCGCTGAAATGGGTGATGGGCGAACAGAGTGTTAAGCAGCTCAGGGGAAAAGCCATGGAGGATGTTATTTTTTCCGGAGCACGGGGCAAGGCGCCATTGAATATGGCGGAAGTGACAT
>CAYTGW010000012.1:13051-34745 GCA_964437395.1 uncultured Desulfocicer sp. | reverse complement strand
GGGGCCTGCCCCTACGGGATCGGGGTTTGATAGAATTTGAATGATGCCATGAATATGGTTGGGCATGACAATCAATTCATGAACATCAAATCCTTGATAATACAACGGTATGTCATCCCACGCTTTTTTTACCATCTTGCCGGCATGATTTAGTATTATTTCATCGTTTCGGATTTCACCGAACAGACACAAACGATTTTGGCTACAGATGGTAATAAAATATAATCCTGCACAGGAGTAATCATAATTTTTTAACCGGATTGAACGTCGGTGATGCGTCTCAGGCATGTATTGCATTTTCCCCTGGTGCGGATTCCTTGTCAAAATTTTAATGCCGGACAGTACCATGAGTATCATGAGTGGTCAGTTCTTAAATTGATTGACAACCCTTATTCTTTTGTACCTTTCGCGAAGGAGATATCCTATACCATTAAATAGAAATCCAAGAAATAGACCGAGCAAACCAATTATTGCAGCAATTATTGTTGTATCCATATTAATGTCGTTCATAGGGTTAACCATTCATTCACAAGTACATTTTCCCTGACAATCAATATTAAAAAAATTTTCAGCCACTTTCTCTGTTTCAATTCTAACCTTGAAGGTACTTGTTACCATAAAAATAAAATATCGTCTGCATTCTCTTGTCACTCCCTGCCACCATTTCATTTTGATCCATCAATGTCAATCAAATTAAATATGTTATCTTGATAAAATATTGGTTTGGATGCTTCACGATTCATCGTGGTGTTGGCGAAATTATGATCTGGATTGGATATTTACACCCCCTGAATTACTCAACGGGGGAATTCTTAGAATAAACTCAAGGAAGGAATTCATGGAGTGATCTCATGAACTGAATTTATAAAGGAAACTCAAGGAAGAATACAGGATGAACTGAAAAAATACCGTGCCTCAGTCCACAACTCCGATATCAGGCATCTCATCTTTGCCGATATTCAGAAATGACGCACATTCTTCCTTTTCCGTGGAGACCAGGAGGGAGATGTTGTTGAATTCCGAAGTCACCTTTTGGACCACGGAGATGGAATCGATGAATTCCGGACGGACCAGAATCGCAATCCGGACAGGGATATCTTTGGGTTTCATCGAAAAATAAACCCTCATGGATTCCATGTATGCGTTCATAGTGAGATAATTTTTTTCAAGTAAAGACAGATTCACAAAGCTGTTGTAAGTAGAATACTTGCCGTCTTTTTCAAAATAGATTTTGGATAGGATGCTTGAGGCATATGCATAGTCCAGCTCTGCCGGACAATTGATGATCAACAATCGTTTGTCTTCGATGACCTGAAACTTGTACATACCTGCTCTTTCACCTCAAACCTCTATTGTCATGATCCTTTTAATCGATTATCCATTCCATATATTAGCCAGATCGGGTCGTCAATCATTTATTCATATACAGACTATAAATCCGTTGGCGTACCGTATCCGGGGATCGAACATCCTTGCAATCCGGTTGTTTTTTTATTATCAGGAAGATATTGGATCGTTCATATTTCTCAGAAAAGACAGACTGCATGAAAGAATGGTTACAGGAAACACTTTCCTGCCCGGAATGCCAGCATCAGGAATCCAGGCTGAAGCTTGAAATCCAGACAGAACAGACAGATGATGTGATCGAAGGACAACTGACATGCACTATCTGCGGAAGGGGTTTTCCTATACACAGAGGCATTGCTATCCTGTTGCCCCGGAAATCATTGCCCATTCTGTCAGAAAGCAAGGGATACAATTCAAAAGGAATGCTGTCCTCCTATCTGTGGAGTCATTATTGTGATCTGCTCCATGATCCCGATGCCACGGATGCCTACAAGGTATGGTCTTCCTGTTTCAGGAATACGGATGGATGTGCGCTGGATATCGGCTGCTCCGTGGGCAGATTGTCTTTCGAATTGACAAGGACGCACGCAAATGTGATCGGAATGGACACTTCCATCTCCTTTATCCAGAAAGCCAGGGAGTTGATGAATCGGAAACAGCTTGAATTTGATATGATCATCGAAGGAATGATTACAAAAAAGCAATCCTGCATTTTTGACAATGGCTGGAATTACGATAATCTGGATTTTATTGTGGCTGATGCACTGGCCCTTCCGTTTCTCCAAAATACCTTTTCAACTGTTGTATCCGTGAATATACTGGAAAAAGTTCCCGATCCCATTAAACATCTGGTAGGTGTCAACCGTGTTCTGGATGATCAGAATGCAATGTTTGTCTTTTCCGATCCTTTTTCCTGGGATGAATCCTTTGTGGACCCGGAACGCTGGCTGAGCGGAAAAACAGAGGGCAGATATGCATACCGTGGCCTGGAAACCATGGCCCGGTTGTTTGCCGGAGAAGACGGGATATTTGATCCGCCCCTGGAAGTGATTGCAAAAAAGAATGTTTCCTGGAAAATTCGGAAAACCGAAAACCTGTGGGAGCATATCCATTCACAGATGATGATCGGTGAGAGGTAGTCTCCCCATGACCTATAAAAAACATGGCATATGCGGATTGTGCTTTCACAGCCCTGGCTGCGGCGTAATCGTTTCCTTTGATGAAGAAAACAGGATCGACCATCTGGAACCGGACTCGGACGCACCGGCTGGAAAAATTTTATGTCCCATTGCAGGAAGTGCAAAGGAAATTGTTTACGGGGATCAAAGGGTTACCCGTCCCTTAAAAAGAGTCGGGCCTAAGGGAACCCATGCGTTTGAGCCTGTTTCCTGGGATGAGGCCTATGATATCATTGCCCGGAAGTTTAATGAATTAAAGGACAAGCACGGCCCTGAAACCGTCGGAATCTATACCGGTACCGGCACATATGAAAGATCCTTTAAAGATGTTTTCCAGTTAAAAGGTTCGGAAATCTATCTTGCATCCAGTGTCCTTTTCCCGTTCGGTTCTCCCAATACCTTTGGTGTCGGTGCCCCATGCTACACCGCCATCGGTGTTCTGGCGCCAAAGCTGACCATGGGATGTCTGCATATGGACATGTTTTCCGATGTAGACAATTCCGAGCTGATTCTGGTATGGGGAACCGACCCCTCCACCTCTACCCCGCCGGAAATGTTTCAGCGGCTGAAGACTGCCGCAGAAGAAGGTGCCGAGATTATTGTGATCGATCCCCGGAAAACCAGCGTTCCACAACTGGAATGCAGTCAGGCGCTCTCCTTCCGGCCCGGATCAGACGGCGCCCTGGCCCTGGGATTATCCCATGTTCTGATCCGGGATCATCGGTATGACAAAAGTTTTATCGAGCTCTGGACCCTTGGATTTGAAGAGTTTGCTGACTATGTAAAAGCCTATACGCCTGCCTATGTATCTTCTGTCACAGGTGTTCCGGAAAAAACTATCGAATATCTGGCAGAGAGCATTGCAGAAGCGGATGGCGCAAGCTATGTGATGTACACCGGCCTGGAATATACCAAGAGCGGTGTCCAGAATATCCGTGCTGTAATGGTTCTCTGGGCGCTGGCCGGGCAACTGGATGTGGAAGGCGGACGGTGTTTCCTGAGGAGAGAAAACCGTTTCCCGCTGCCAACCAGCAGACAGATTGAAACACCCGGGTTTGAAAAATCCATTGGAAAGGATAAATTTCCGGTATATGCCCATTTCTGCGGAGGAGAGCCCCACGCCAGCCTTCTCCCGAAATCGATCATCGACGGAGACCCTTACAAAATCAGGGCAATGATCATCCAAGGCGCCTCGATTGTAACCTCCTGGCCGGATTCTCAGGTGTGGGAAAGAGCCCTGGGAACCCTGGAGTTTCTGGTATGCATTGACTTGCAGCTCACAAAGGATGCAGCTTATGCGGATCTTGTCCTGCCGGCCACAACCGCGTTTGAACAGGAATCCTACTGCTACTATGGGAGCTGTCTGCGGTTGCGGGAAAAAATGATCGAGCCGGTGGGGGAAGCAAAACCCAACCGTCAGATCCTGACGGAACTGGCGGATCGGCTCGGATACGGCCATCTGTATCCGCAGACCCGGGAAGAACTTCTGAACTACATCCTGAGCGAATCCGGTTTTACCATGGACGAACTGCTAAATGCACATAAACATGTACTCAGAAAAGAGACAGCGCCTTTGGAATACCGGAAATGGGAAAAAGGACTTCTCCGTCCGGATGGAAAACCCGGCTTTGAAACCCCTTCCGGTAAGTTTGAGATCTGCTCTACCATCCTGGAACAATACGGATACAGCGGTATTCCCCGGTATGAAGAATCGGATGAAACCGCCATCAGCAACCCGGAATTGTTTGAAAAATATCCTCTGGTTCTGGGCACAGGACCGTTTAAACCGGACATGAAGTCCAGTCTGCGGGCCATCCCTGCTTTTATCAAAAAATACCCGTATCCTGCTGTTGAAATAAATCCGGCAGATGCAGAGGAACGCAGCATTCACACCGGGGATGTGGTCAGCATCAAAACCATTCGGGGCTCGATTAAAATGAGGGCTTATGTAACGGATAAGATCATGAAAGGATTCGTGTATGCACCGGTCGGCGGTGGCGGCCCCTTAGGTACGGATGAGTGGAAAGAGGCCAATGTGAACATCATCACCGATCTTGCGCAGTTTGATGAGATATCCGGTTTTCCGGTCTACAAAACCCTGTTATGCCAGATCAAAAAAAAGAGACGCAAACGAAGGACTGCTGCTGTTCAGGACCCGACCTTGGGCTGCGTAGGGTAGCTGTTTCCTTTTACTCCTCAAAATTATCATTGTATTTCCGATTCTGTTTTTTTATAGTCATTCAAAACCAATCACAATTCAGGGGGGAAAATGGCGGACAAATTTATCAGCATACGAAATCTGAAATTCTTACTGTATGATGTTTTTACGATTGAGAAACTTACCCGAGCACCCTATTTCAATCAGCATAACAGGAAATCATGTGACCTGATTCTGGACGCAGCCCTGAAACTGGGCACCAAGCTCCTCCGCCCTGTTTTTGAAGAGATGGATCGAATTCCCCCTGAGCTGAAAGACGGCACAGTAAAGGTTCACCCGAAAGTAAGAACCATTTTAAAGGAGTTTGGAGAAAACGGCTGGATTTCCGCGAGCTTTTCATATGAAGATGGCGGTGATCAGCTTCCCATGATTGTTTATAATGCATGCAATATGATTTTTGCCGCTTCCAATTACTCTGCCAGTGTATATGCAGGGTTAAGCGCCGGTTCGGTGAACCTGATTCTGAGTTTCGGAAACCAGCAATTAAAATCCGCATTTACGGAAAAAATGATCAGCGGAAAGTGGCAGGGAACCATGGCCCTTACCGAACCCCATGCAGGCAGCTCTCTTGCCGACATCACCACAACCGCTTTTCCAACAGACGCCGGCCATTACAGCCTCCAGGGGCAGAAGATCTTTATCTCGGCAGGTGATCACAGTGGCGCTGAAAATGTGGTTCATCTTGTTCTTGCCAAAATTGAAGGCGCTCCAAAAGGTTCAAAAGGGATTTCCCTGTTTGTGGTTCCCAAAAAGAGGATTCATGCCAATGGCAGCCTGGAACCCAATGATGTGGTGGTTACCCAGATATTCCATAAACTGGGATACCGGGGCGCTCCGATTACAGAACTCAGTTTTGGAGACAAAAAGGACTGCCATGCCTATCTGGTTGGAGAACCTCATAAAGGGTTGTCCTATATGTTTCAGATGATGAACGAAGCCAGGATCGGTGTTGGACTGGGTGCTGCATCCATTGCTTCTGCTGCCTACTATGCTGCACTGGACTATACCCAAAACCGGCTTCAGGGAAGAAAGCTTGACAACAAAGACCCCCAGACCCCGCAGATTCCCATTATAGAGCACCCGGATGTCAAACGCATGCTCCTGTTCCAGCGGTCTGTTGTTGAAGGGGCCGTCTCCCTTCTCCTTCAGTGCAGTCTTTATGAAGACATGCAGAAAATTTCAGATGAGAAAGACAAAGAAAGATATCATCTCCTCCTGGATCTGCTGACCCCGGTAGCCAAAACATTTCCGTCTGAAATGGGAATTCTTTCCACAAGCATGGCCATTCAATGCTTTGGAGGATACGGGTACTGCGAGGATTTCCCGGTGGAACAGCACTTCCGGGACATGCGAATCCATCCGATCCATGAAGGAACCACCGGCATCCAGGCCATGGATCTTCTGGGGCGGAAAGTCATCATGAAAAATGGGAAGGCTCTCTTTCTCTATCTGGAAGAGATCCGGAACCTGATCAAGCAGGCCACTCTCTTTCCAGCTCTACAGCCCCTATGTGACCGCCTGGAGAAAGCACTCAAAACTCTTGAACAGGTTACCGGTCATCTGACGGCCCTTGCCATGGAAAAAGGAGCGGAAATTTTCCTTGCCGATGCCGCCTTGTACTTAGAGATGTTCGGCATCATCACCATCTCCTGGCAATGGCTCTTGCAGGCCGTTGCAATCCAGAAAAACAGCCGGGAAAAAGCATCCAGAGCAGAATCCCAATTCATGGAAGGAAAGCTCTTCACCTGCCGGTACTATTTTGCCTATGAGTTACCTAAAATAGAAAAACTAGAAAAAAGGCTCATGGACAATGATCCCATGACCGTATCCATGGATAGCCGGTATTTTGAGGATTGATGGGGGGTGATTCTTTATTATACTAGGTGAAAGCCTGTTCAACATCATCTTCTGCCCTGTCAGCATGGTGAAATTTCATTTGTACTCATTCCGTATATCTTCGTGTACTGATTTCCAGTCATGAAGGTTTTGTTCACCTGCTTTATAATGTTTTTCTATATACCATGCTGACCGCTAAAATTAACCGCGTGCACTTTATGCGTCGGCTGAATCTTTTTGATCTGTGTCTTCTTGAGGAATCTCATGTACGATGCGCCCATTTTTCCATATCGGAATTTTATAATTGTTCTTTCTTGCATCCTCAGCGACTTTTGCGGCCGCCCTTTTCAAAGCTTTTAATCCCATCTCTGCATATCTGCTGTGTTTTTTCATATTATTTACTCCGGTTCCTCAATAATCACTGGGATATTTCCCGATGTGTCAAAAACAATCCATGAATCCGCTAATGGTTTATAGAGCATATTAAAATTTTCCCAGCTTCTCCTAAAACGTCTCTGAATAACATCCTCTGGAATATTATGACCACCACGGGCAACTCTCAGCTTTACTCGTTCAATAGCGAAATCGACAGAAGGAATTTTTAAAAAATATATTATAATTTCATATCCTTGTTTTTTCCATTCCGTGATTCTTCTAATGTACCCCCTGCCGCTGAGGGTTGTTTCAAAAGCAAATGATTCATTTTTACTTACAGAATCAGCAATTTGCTTAATCATTATTCTTCCGGCTTCAAGAGCCATTTTTGCAGATTGAAAAGGAGAAAGCCCCTGAGCAATTAAATCGGCATTTATAAAATTAAGACACTCCGCTTCAACAGGAAGGAACTCATTCGCAAAAGTGGTTTTACCGGCACCATTTGGTCCGGCAAGTATGTAACATTTCTTTTCCATAAATTATTTTTTATGTCTTATTTTCACAGAACGTCAGGTTTCAGAGGACGCACAACCTTTGCGCCCCGCTGAAAGCCGTCGTTCGTCGCTTTACTTGTTTTGGAAAAAATCAGCACTATACTGGGATAAAAACATCTTTGCTCTTTTACTAAGGCGACCATCAAATGCCTTTCTACGATCTGGTCCCGATAGAGCATCGTGCAAGGGAGCAAGCATTTTTAATCCATCATCTTTTAGCATTTGGTTAAAGCACCTACACCCCTGCCTGGCACACAAAACCTTCTCAATCCAGCCGCATAGATATTCAATCCCTCTATAACTAATGAGTGCGGGCTTTGAAAACACATTCTGGCCAGGAAGAGTTGAATAAAACTTCGATTCGTTCTTAATTTCATCGCTAATTATCCATGATCTCCTTCCATCGATTAAATCATAACAGAGATTACCTAAAACGGTTTGCTTTCTTCTTTCTGTTTTTCAAATTTCCCAATGAATTCGCACAACAATCTACCATTATCACCAAAAAAATGCTTGATAAATTCTTCAGTTTTCAATGGTATGAATTCAATATTTTCGGCACTCACGGTTACATAATTAAATTCCGGAAGTTCCGAATAGAATGAATTTTTCTGGATCGCTCTCAAGTAATCAGTAATATCGCTCCGGTTAGTCCCATCTGGGTATTTTATTCTATAAAAACGATCAGGATCATATGGAATTTCTCTTTTACCATCATAAATTTTTTCAGGGCCAAAATATGGATTTACGATAATAAGCTTTCTCAAATTTCTAACAGCATTAAAGAGCAAATTGTTGATATAAGGGTCAAAAAAGCTATACCCAATAACAAAGAAGTAGTCCTTTAAGCCTGCATTGAGCTGATGATTGAAATGGTTGATCAGAGAGAAAAACGGTTCGACAGAAAAAGTCTTTGTCCCCTGGCCGAAGATTAGATATGGGTTGTGTTTTTCCTGGATGTTCTCCCTATTTTTATCATCAAGCTTTGGCTCTTCCCACACATCCATATCTTCAAGGCGCACCCAATCGATTGATCCATGAAGCTTAAAAAGGTTGATACGGCCTAATGGGTCATTCATTTCATCTTTGTCAATACCCTGCCACTTACCTTCTACAAACCCACGCCAAGGTATTTCATTGCGAGTTGTAAAATATTCTTCGATGACCAAATCATTATTAAGTGAGAAGATATCGAACCTATATTCATCTTTGGGAGTGCTTTTAATAAGTTCAAGAAGAGGATTCATGAAAGACAAGTCGCAATTAATCTTGAACCATTCGTCTCTAAGTAAATTTTTAAGTATTTTCTCAAGGCTTTCGAATAACCCATCACCCGGAGATAGCGATATATTCTTGGATTCAGTGAAATACTGAGATTCCAGGGTTACCAGTTTATCCGCCCAATTACCCGTGATAGGATAAGGCAGAAAATTCTCTCGGTTCTTTATTCTTCTTATTAAGAGGGCGAGTTCCTCTATGTTAGGATTAAAGGTTATTCCGTTTGATGATTCCATAGTCCGCCACTCAGAGTGATACTGCAGGCAGGCTATCAGGAATTTCAACGCCTCTTTTTGTGTTTGATTGAATGTTTCATCCTGTTCATCAAAAATTCTCTTTCTCAAGTCGGCGAACATCTCAACTGAAGTCTTGCATCCAGTGCCGAATGAAAATCCTGCACCAAGGAAAAATAGCGACTTATTTATGATTTCTGCAAGGCTGAGCATATCGTTATAAGAACCATGGTGTCTTTTGTGCAGCCCGGTTATCCGGTATTTCCCCACCGAACTTTGAAGAAAAATCCGCAATCAATTTAGAGTATTTTGTAGTGACCGGCTGACTCTGCTGCTTCAGTCCTTTCCAATAGATCCTCGAAAACTCATATACCTGGGTAATTAGCTCCTTGTGGTGGAAACCTCCTGTATCAGCAAATGAGATTTTGACCTTAATCGGTAACTCCTCTTCAATACGCCTCACAGGATCCTTCTGATAGCGGTTGTTGTTGAATAGCAGATATTCATTCCATCCGACCTTTACGTATGTTCCGCTCTCAGGCATTCCCATACGATATTCTGTATCGAAACATATCTCCATCTTAGTCTTGCTATCATTGACCTCGACAACTGCAAAAGGTGTAGGCAAATTCATTTCGTCTTTCAGAATGAACTCAATATTCTTAAGTTCCTTTTCCTGAGGCGGCTTATAATAATGAATGACCAATCGATCTGGATCTCCGAAATCCTTCGAATATTGCAAAATAGCGCTTTTCAAATGTCGAATAAGCCCTCTGCTATCAGCCTGTGGGAACCCATGGACCCTACCAAGCTTCCCTTCATTGTCGAAAAAAACTGCACTGCCAAGAAAGGTATTATCAAGATACCTTATAGTATTAAATCCTATAACAAGTTCATTGTATTTCTTATTTGCCAATTTCCACGGTATGCCGCCAAGCTTTGCCAGGATTGCGACGGCAATGTTAGGAAGGGCATAATGGAAATTTGGATCTTTGATTTTCGAACTGTTTATGAATTGAGACGAGATTCCCTTATATAGAAGAAGCTTTTTGATTTTATAATATGCATCACTTTCTTTTTCATCCGATTCGTCTTTATTGAAAGGACCAATTATAATGGCTAATGTTTCAGGATAGATTTCTCCCTGATATTCTTTAAGCAAGAAATCTTCAAGCTCTCTTGGAAGATCTGCCGCATCATTATATTTCAGGCCTTTGTGTTCAGGAAGAGAGACTGGTATCCCTGTGTAGCTTAGGAGTCCTGGAAAGTGCTTCAGCCCGTTTCTAAGATACAGATACAAATTATTTGCATCATCCCGGCTCTGGTAAATAAACAGCAGTTTGACTTTATTGGCGTTTTCAATCTTTTCAAAAGGCCCAAATTCTCTCATCCCCATAGCGGCATTGACGGAATTCTTGCCGCCACCGAAGGCCATCAGGTTCTGTCTGCTGAATATTTCCTGGACATCTCTGGGGTCAACAGTCTTGAGTCCAGATTTGTCTATATCAAAAAATTTAGAACGGAAGGCATTAAGATATTCTAAAGCAATGGTCTTAAGTTCATTGTATCTATCAGCATAATTGAATCTTTTAGGCGTACCTTGGTTTATCCTTTTTATGGGAAATGACTTTCTGTGTATGGCATCGTCACCACCGAATCTGCAATTATATATCAACAGAGTTTCTTCATTGACTATTTTGGCTCCATCTTCAGGCTCTCTCTTTTGCCTTGTGATCAAAGTGCTTTCACTGCCGATGTTGTAAGATAATTCCTCTCTTTTCAAGTTCCATTTGAAATCGATTCGACGGTATCGTTCATATTCCAGATCAAAATCACCGACTCGATGATAGACAGAAAAATCCACAACCTTAACCTTTCTTGCGGGTTCGATGTAAAAGCCATTATCTATAAAAAAGTTAGCAAGTTCCTGGATGAAAATTTTTGTTTTGAATTGCTGGACTGCCTCTGGATTTAGCGGGATGGAAAGCGAGCCTTCTTTTTTTTCTGCTGAGAAGTTGAAACATACAGAATCGTTCCCGGGGTCGATGCCTTCTCTATAAAGCCATGTTTCAAATTGTGAAATATATTCTGGCGGTATTTTTTTTTTTGTCCATTCAACTGTACTTCCGATGAGCCAAAAACTAGCGCTCTTCGAAATATTAAGGAAGCATGAGACATCCTTATTAAACTTGAGATTGATTCTATTTATGATCAATTTGCTCATCGACGAAGCTTCTTCCAAGCATATATGTGCATTGTAATTTTAATTCCAATTATTCAAAATAATAAACCGCAATTCCACTTGAAGCAATATTTGGATATCTTAACACTAAGACCATGTCATATATTGTATTGTTTATCAAGGAAATCATCACCCTGCATCCTGCATCCTGCTCATAATAATACCGTTTAACACACAGATACCGCTCAAATTTCAATTTTCTCTGGTTGATAAATAAAACGTACATAGAAGGAAAAGAAAAGCCATGAAACCAAAAAAATTAATGCATTTGGATTCCGGGTCAAGCCCGGAATAACAAAAAATGAATAACTTGACTTTTCACGAATGTGTAATAATTCCCCATGGTAGAATTAGAAAAAAAGGGATTGGCAAACCAAATGTTTTCTAAGTCGATATTTCATAAAATCACAATTTAATTTTCTCAACAAGGGGTTATTAAAAAATTGGCCGCCCCTGTTTCGAATCAATTTATGAACGGTAATCCGTTGGGTGCAAGCAGAACTGTTGGATGCCCGTTCTCTGAATGCCGGATCAGGCGGCATGACGACGGATATTTGTATAAATTCCCGGATTGAGCGAAATGAATGATTTTATAGCGAAGTCGTTCACTGTCTGAATGGATTAGGGATCGTTAGCAAAAAACAGAATTAACTATCGTCTGTCATTTGATGTAAATAAAATTGGCAGACTGGGTTGTTTCATTTATTTTCGCATCCTGTTTTTTGCTTACGAGCCCTTATTCATGAGTTTGAACGACGAAGTCTTAAAATTATTCATGGAGCGGTGGCCGTTTGTAAGACCCACTGACACCCCCCTTGATCCCCCTCGAAAAAGGGGGGAATTGTTATGGCGGAATCGATCCCTTAAAAAAAAATTTGCCTGATCCATCATCCCAAAAGCGGTTACACTTCATCCAGCAGATTCAACTTGACAAATTTCATCCAATCCGATAAACGCTGTTTATCCATACAAACTATGGTTTTATCCATAATATCTGAACAAAAGTGAAAGTTGCCGGGCCGGCTGGATAAAGTTGCCCGGCTTTTTAGTTTACGGGTAACCGGCTGCATTGAAATGTCTGTTACTCCAAAAACCGGATCATTTTGTCCGGATGAAAAAACTTTTTTCCAACGTGAAAGGAGGTTCTATGCGAAGGATACTTTTCTTATTATGCATGATCAGCATGGCTGTTTTCGTACCCATGCAGGCTCTTGCAGTAGATGTGGCCAGTATTGAAAAGCCGACATCAATGCAGACACTCTATTTTGAACCGGTTGAAATACTGGTTCAGTTTAAGGATGGGGCTGCTCCTGAAACATTTCGTGCAGTTCTCAATTTTTCTCATGACATTACCAACAGGTTTGAACCGGTTGAAAACGGCATGAGAGCCCTTATTGATCCGGCAGATGGGTTGCAGATCAAAGAGCCGGGCGAATTCTTTCTTGCTGGTTTCAATTTTCTGACAACATCCACGAGGAGTGTATCCGGCAGAAAAGATATTGATGCAAGGATATTTCAGGTAAAAGAAGGGGGTGATGAAGATACGGTCATCACCACAATCCTTCAGACATCAGATCTCCATCACCACGGATACGGATATGGTCCTTTCCTGGACTACTCACCGGATACGCTGAATGACGACAGTGTGACCGGCGGGTACGCAAGGATCGCAACCGTGATCAACCAGGTACGGGCTGAGCAGGCAGCAAAAGATGTTCCGGTCATGCTGTTTGATTCCGGCGACTTCCTGATGGGAACCAACTATGACCTGACTGCATCCAATCCCCTTGCCTTTAAATTTTTCACCATCATGGACTACGATGCAATCACTCTTGGCAACCATGAGTTTGACTGGTCTCCGGCCGGGCTTGCCATGCTATTGTCCAATGCTTTAACCAATGGTTTTAACGTGCCTGTCCTTGCAACCAATATGGTGACGGACAGTGGAAATCCGGCAGATAACGGACTGGAGTATTTCAAATCCATCGGCAAGATTTCCGGCAAGAGTGTGATCGAACTGGACAACGGTCTGAAGGTCGGTCTTCTGGGGCTGATGGGCGAGGATGCGGATGAAAAGGCTCCGGTGGCCCCGCCTGTAACATTTAATCATGATTATGATTTTATTCAGAGTCAGGTGGATGAACTGAAAAACAGTGATGGAGCTCAGTTGATTATTGCACTTTCCCACTCCGGTGTCAGCAGTTCCGGAATCGGTGACGATGCAAACCTGGCCAACGGCGTTGATGGAATCGACCTGATTGCATCCGGCCATGAGCATACGGCTACACACGAGGCATTCGATGAATCCGGAACACTGATCTTTTCACCCGGCGAATACGGCGAATACGTAAGCCGGATGGATATTGCATACAGTATTTCCCAGGGCCGGATTGTGGATTCCAAATTTGCTCTGATCTCAGTTGATGATTCCATCCCGGGTGATCCCTATGTTCAGGGTATGATTGAATTTTACAATGACGGAATCAATACCAGCCTAGCACCCCTCGGTGTGGAACTTGGTTCTCCCATATCCAGAACCGATTTCAGCCTGACCCTGCTGTCCTTGCAGGAATCCGGTCTCGGCAACCTGGTAGCGGATGCAAGCCGAACCATCGCCAGCCAGTTGGTAGTCTATTCTGCTGACCCGACACCGTTTGCGTTCAGCGTCGTGCCGAGCGGAGTCATCCGTCACAACATCGATCCAGGCGAAACCGGGTATATCACTTTTGCGGATATCTATAACACGCTTCCGCTTGGGATCTCGCCGGATCAAACCCAACCACTTCCGGGCTATCCGCTCATGTCCGTATACCTGACAGCGGGCGAAATCCGGAATGTTCTGGAAGCCGGACTGACCCTGGCACCTCAGTTAGGTTCCGATTACTTCCTGAATTTCTCAGGGGTCCGGGTGGAGTATAATATTGCAATGGCCCCCTATCTACAGGGAGTAACCAGCATAAACCTCTGCGGCAATGCCTTGCCCGCGCCTGTTGGCGATCAGGATCTTTTCTGCACCTCCTGTGAAACGGAGCTGGATCTTACCAGCGCAGAACTGTACAGATGCGTTGTTGATCTATATGCTATGCAGATGATGCACGTCATTACAACTGCAAGCGGCGGTCATCTGGTCATTGTTCCAAAACATGCAAACGGCAACCCGATTAACATGGGAAACCCGGCAGACTATCTGCAATGCCGGATCGATGCTGATCCAGCTACAGCAGGCGTACAGGAACTGAAGGAATGGATGCCCTTGTTGAATTATCTTGGCAACGTATTCCCGGCTTCGGGATCAGGGATACCGGAAAGCGTTTATGGAACTGAGGGCATTGCAATGGGACGTGTTGCAGCTCCCTGATTGAAATGAAGACAGAATATGATTCCATTATAAAAATGACAGGGGCGGTGTTCATGCAGACCTGCCCCTGTCACTCAAAATCCAAAAGCCTTCTCAACAGAAAAATCAGGATTCAAACAGACATGCTTTCTTGATGCCGGATATCCCAAAGTTCACTCGCTCCTGATTTCAGGCCAATATCCTGCAATAAAAAATAATCCTCTCTTTTTTCTCGGCCATTCGGGACAGAAATGCCCCCCTGGATGGGTCAATCAAAAGTTTTCCATCCTCCTTATTTCACATAAAAATGGCAGCTTTTTATTGACTGTTGTTGAATTTATCTCAAAATAAACTTATCATTGGCCTATGTTCAAAGGTTTTCACCTCTGCGCATGGCAAATTGTATGGTTTTTGGAAACAAATTTTGGATAAAAGGTCAATCGATCAGTGAAAAAGAAAAATAGAAGCTTTCTGAAAAAAATCGGTTCGCTGCCCGAAAAAGCAGTGCAGACATTATTGAACGATATCCCCACCCGGATTGTGAACAGCAGCTATAATATGTACAGCAACCTGCAAAAAGGGCAGCTCAGTATGGGGCTGCCTGTATCCAGTCAGTTGATTGATACGCATCAGCAGCTTCAGAACCGGGCGGCTGCAAAACTGGCACTGACCCTGTATCATATTTTTATCAAGACAACCGATAAACGGATTCCTCGAAAAATGATCAAACACATTCTGCTGGAAGAACTGCATCGTAATCATCTGGTTCTGGCCGAAAATGTGATTATTCTGAACAGAGAGGAGCTTACCCGGCTCACCCTTACCCATTTCAAAATCAAAGAGATGTACCTGGAATCTGTCCTGAAAGAGGCTTCGCGCCGGATGATTCTGCGGGAAACCCTTCAGGTGAAACAGCCGCCTGCCTATTTTGAAAGCAAAATTGATGAAAAAGAAGCCAATGGCCGGGGTGATTATGAAACCGTCTATTACCGTGACTATACGGATGAGGGAAAAGTGATCGGATTTCAACGGCTGGTAAGCATCGAGTCTGTTACCACGGCTGACAGCCGGCCGTCGGTTGTTCTGGTACCTGGTTTTGCCAATAACAGCCGTTGCTATAATCTGAGCAACCGCTATTCCATTGCCAAAGACCTGGCAGACATGGGGTACTGGACATACCTGTTTGATCCCCGAGGGGTGGGCATCAATGAGGGGAAATTTGATCCTTATTACACCATCGACACCCTGATTGACCATGACCTTCCCACTGTGGTCAAATTCATCCACAAACGCAGCAAAGGCAAACCATCTATCCTGATAGGGCACAGCATGGGCGGAATCATTTCGGAAAATATGGTCCTGAACTGGAACCTCAGAAAAAACCTGTATGATAACCAGGCGCTGGATGAAGCGACCAAAAAACAACTGGATAAAATCCTTCCGAATGAAGAAGAAGCAGAATCCAATCTGTCCATGGTGAAAGGGATCATCACCCTCGGATCACCCAAATTTTTCAAGAAAAACACCCATCTGGTGTTTCCCTCCGGATTATGGCTCAACCATATTGCACGCATGTTGCGGCTGCGGTATGTTCCGATCCAGGAAATGTTCTGGCTCATCACCCAGCCTCCTATCCTGAAACAGCTCAATCGTTTCCTGTTGAATCATAATTTCGGTGATTTGAATTTCATGGTCAACCCGGCCAATCATGAGGATGACAAGGATTTTGCCCAGCATTATCTGACCAGAGCCATGGAGTCCGTACCCCTCGGCATGGGGTTTCAGATTCTCAAGGCTGTCTATAACGGAGAGGGTTTCAAGCGCATGGATGCCACCAGGCTGAACTATTCAAAGCTTGTGGAATTTTTCCCGGCAGATATCCCGGTGTTCCATTTCTGGAGTACATCAGACCCGGTTTCAACCCCGAAAAACATAAAATACAGCAGGCATTACCCCCACCGTTACAAACGCGTATACCGGATCGAAACCGTCAATGACCTGAAAAAAGTGGAGATCCTTCCTGAAAAAAGCCAGTTGATCGACTTTATCATCGCCGACACCAAACATTTGGATTTTCTGTATGGAAAAATGGCCAATGAGATCATCCAGCCATTGATCATCAGAATCATCAATCAGGTGTGGGGGGAATGGGCCTATGAAAAAAAACCAGCAAATGCTGCATAACCACAGTCAGAATTCCCAATTGAGGCACCATGAAATTTGATCAGTATTATATTTCGGAAGATATTAAAATTAATCTTGCCGGACTGGGGTTTAAAAAGCCCACGGATATTCAGTTTAAATCCATCCCATCCATACTCAACGGCGAGGATGTGCTTGCCATTGCCCAGACCGGTACAGGAAAAACCCTTGCGTTTGCCATTCCGGTGATCGACAGAATCCACAGTTTCAAAACCAGCAAACGCACGATGGGCATAAAATGTCTTGTGATGGTTCCGACTAGAGAGCTGGCCATACAGATCAATGATGTATTTATCCAGCTTTCCCGGCATACCAAGGTAAAAACTTTTGTGGTTTACGGCGGGGTTGAGCAGGATGCCCAGATCAAAAAATTGCAGGATGGCATTGATATCCTGATCACTACCCCGGGACGGATGTTTGATCTGATCCACCAGGGATATATCAATATCAAGGGCATACATACCCTTGTTCTGGATGAGGCAGACCGGATGCTGGATAAGGGATTTATCAAGGATATCCAATCTGTCAAAAAAATGCTTCCGGGAAAACACCAGACTCTTTTTTTCTCAGCCACCATCAACAAAGAAATCAAAAAACTTGCTTATTCCCAGGTGAAAAGCACGGCGATTCGTATCCAGATCTCTCCGGAAGATCCGGTTTCCAAAAATGTCACCCACTTTGTGATGTATGTGGAAATGGATGACAAACGGTTTTTCCTGGAACGGTTTATCCATGAACACCCGGACAGCAAAATAATTGTATTTGTCCGGACCCGGGTTCGGGCGGAAAGAGTAGCCAAGGCCATGGAACGGGTGGGAATACCTGTTTTTTCCATCCATGGAGAAAAGGATCAGGCCCTTCGAACCCAGGTGATGGAAGGATTTAAAAAAGGAGAGAGTCAAATCCTGATCGCAACAGATGTGAGCGCAAGGGGAATTGATATCCCGGATGTTCATTATGTGATCAACTATGATATACCGGATGAACCTGAAAACTATGTTCACCGGATCGGCAGAACAGGACGGGGGTTCAACAAAGGCGTGGCCATCTCCTTTTGCAGCAGCGAGGAGAAGAAGAAGCTTGACACCATTCAGGGCCTGCTGAATAAACCGATCGAAGAGATCAAGATCAGCAAAAAGGATTACACCCGAACCATTGATCGTCCGCCCGAGGAAGCAAACCTGGAAGGTCTAATCCGGGCGCAGGAGGAGTGGGAGAAGAACAAACGAAAAAAGAAGAAAAAAAAATCGTAGGGGCACCCCTACGGTTTTTTCTTCTTTTTTGTTTTCTTTCGTGGACACATCGTTGACAGGCCCATTGCTTTTTTCTGTTTTTGGGCAGCCCTTTCTTTGAGTTCCCGCTTGGCGGCAATAATATCCGGATCATGATCCTGTTTGGGCTGAAATCCAATCAGACGTTTGACCAGGATTTTCCGGTTCAGCAGCCGCTCAATTTCAACCAGCAAAGCCTGCTCCTGGTCGCACACCAGAGAAACGGCAACGCCCTTTTCCCCGGCGCGGCCTGTGCGGCCGATGCGATGCACATAATTTTCGGGAATTTCCGGCAAATCATAGTTCACAACCTGCGGGAGGCTGTGAATGTCCAGCCCCCGAGCCGCCACATCGGTTGCCACCAGAACCCGAACCGACCCGTGCTTGAATTCATCGAGCGTCCTGTTTCGAATGGACTGGCTCTTGCCGCTGTGAATGGCCGCGGCAGAGATATCATCCATGAGCAATTGTCCGGTCAGCTTGTCCGCCCCATACCGGGTCCGCGTGAAGACCAATGCCTGCCGCCAGTTCTCCTTCCTGATTAAAGCCGTAAGAAGCTCTCGTTTGCGCAGCTTCTCCACCCGATATACCACCTGGCTCACCCCATCCGCCGCCAGATTCAAACGCGCTGCTTCAATCTGCCGGGGGTTGTTCAGCAACTCATCCGCCAGACGCTTGATGCTGTCCGGATAGGTCGCAGAAAACAGCAGAGTCTGATGCTTCGGAGGCATGAACGCAGCCACTGCAAGGATATCATCCAGAAACCCCAGATCCAGCATCCGGTCAGCCTCGTCCAGCACCAGAATCTTCACTCTGGAAAGATCCAGGGTTTTTCGACCGGCGTGATCCAGCAGCCGACCCGGTGTTGCCACCACAATATCCACCCCTCGGTTTAACCTCACAATCTGCGCATTGATATTCAACCCGCCATAAATCACTGTGGAGCGCAGGGATAGACGCCTGCCGTAATCCTGCATGACTTTCCCCACCTGGGCTGCCAGTTCCCGGGTGGGAACCAGAACCAGGGCATGGGGCTGCCTCTTTTTTTTCGCAGGTTGATCTTCACTCAGCATCTGAATGATGGGCAGGACAAACGCCGCTGTCTTCCCGGTACCGGTCTGTGCACCAGCCAGAATGTCATGCCCTTCCAGAATCACCGGAATCGCCCGGGTTTGAATGGGCGTGGGTTCTGTGTACCCCTGATCCGCCACAGCTTTTAACAGTTCAGCCCGAAGGCCTAGTTTTTCAAAAGACATCTTTCATTACTCCTTATATTAACAATATATTTAATTCGACAATTCATTTGCAATCAATTCAGCTTGTTTTAGAATGGTTTCGGTCGCCAATTTCTGCATATCCGGTGGATAGCCATACTGTCTCAATGTTCTTTTTACAATGACCTTTAATTTTGCTTTTACGCTTTCCTTGATTGTCCAGTCGATGGAAGCATTTTCCTTTACTTTTTTAAATAGGACAACTGCCAGCTCCCTTAATTTGTCTTTTTCCATTACCTCACGTGCACTTTTATTATCGGCAATGGCCGTATAAAAAGCATATTCAAAATCAGACAGCCCCATTTCCTGGGGTTCTTTATCCATCTTCTGAATTTCCTTGCTCAACTGTATGAGTTCTTCAATGACTTCCGCTGCTGTTAAAACCTTGTTGTGATATTTCTTGATGGATGCTTCCAGCATTTCCATGAGGGATTTGCTTTGAATTAAATTTTTCTTAGTTCTGGTTTTGATCTCGTCATTGAGGAGTTTCTTCAAGACCTCCAGCGCAATGTTTTTATGCTCCATACTTTTGACTTCCAGAAGAAACTCTTCTGAGAGGATGGAAATATCCGGTTTTTTGATTCCGGCAGCGTCAAAGACATCGATAACCTTCTCAGTAACCAGGGCTTTATCAATCACCTGCCGGATGGCGGTTTCAACCTCTTCATCTGTTTTACCTGAGCCGGTTCCGTCGAACTTTACCAACCGGGATTTTACAGCCTGGAAAAAAGCGACTTCATCCTTGACATCCATGGCCTGTTCATGGGGAACAGCAATGGAAAAAGCCAGCGATAATTCAGCAACCTCATTGATGAATCGTTTTTTTCCGTTATCCAGACCAATAATATAATCTTCTGCGGCAAGTATCATTGACAGTTTCTTTCCTGTATCTGCTGTAAAATATTCTTCATAGGGAAACGCATGAAACAGTTGAGAAACGATCTCCAGTTTTTCCAGCATCAACTGTACTGCCTTTTCCTGGACAATGGCCGGGTCACCTTTACCGCCGCTGTCCGAATAAAACGACAGCGCTTTTTTCAGGTCTGATGCAATACCCAGATAATCCACCACAAGACCGCCGGGCTTGTCCTTATAGACACGGTTCACCCGAGCGATAGCCTGCATCAGGTTATGACCTTTCATGGGTTTGTCGATATACAGCGTATGCAGGGAAGGCACATCAAAACCGGTCAGCCACATATCCCGCACAATCACCAATTTGAGTTCATCCTTTGGATCTTTCATCCGGTCGGCAATTACCCGGCGTTGGTCTTTGGTGGTCCGATGCTTGTCAATTTCCGGCCCGTCGGAAGATGCGGATGTCATCACTACCTTGATGATCCCTTTTTTTAAATCATCACTGTGCCACTCAGGTTTGATTGTTATGATCTCCTTGTATAAAGCTGCTGCAATCCTACGGGACATGGCTACAATCATGGCCTTGCCTTCAAACACCTCCTGCCGAAGCTCAAAATGTTTGATGATATCATTGGCTATCTGCTTTATCCTGGGTTCGCTGCCGATAAGCGCTTCCAATTGCGTCCATTTGGTTTTAACCTTTTGCGTTTCTGTGAGTTGATCCGGATCAAGGTTGTCATCAAAATCAACGACCAGTTTTTTCCCTTCTTCGCTCAAACTGATTTTTGCCAATCGGCTCTCATAAAAAATCCGAACCGTGGCTCCGTCTTCCACTGCCATTGCGATGTCATACACATCGACATAATTACCGAAAATTTTCGGGGTGTTAATATCCGAACTTTCAATAGGTGTTCCGGTAAACCCCAGGTAAGTCGCATTGGGCAATGCATCCCGCAGATACTTGGCAAATCCGTATACAATTTTCTTGCCGATGGCATTCCTGTTTTCATCCTTGTCATCAACTGTCTTGGGTTTAAAACCATATTGAGTCCGGTGGGCTTCATCGGCAATCACAACGATATTTTCCCGTTCCGAAAGGGTTTCATAAACATTTCCCTGATCCGGTTGAAACTTCTGAATTGTTGTAAACACCACTCCGCCGGAAGCCACCTTGAGCAGATCTTTTAACTGCTCCCTGTCCTCTGCCTGGACCGGTTCCTGCCGGAGAAGCTGTTTTGAAGCGGCAAAGGTATCAAACAACTGGTCGTCTAAATCATTTCGGTCGGTAATGACCACCACCGTAGGGTTGTCCATGGCAAGAACGATCTTGCCGGTATAAAAAACCATAGAGAGGGATTTTCCGCTTCCCTGGGTGTGCCAGACAACTCCCCCTTTCCGGTCTCCTGTGGGTTGAGATTCCACTCCGGCAACACCATAGCTGACCGGTGACTCCATCACACTGGATTCATCCACCCGGTTACCGGTTATTTT
>CAYTGW010000012.1:4561-13041 GCA_964437395.1 uncultured Desulfocicer sp. | reverse complement strand
AGATTTTCAACCCCGGCGCATTTATAGCCGGACAAGAAAACGAAAGTAAAAAAAGTCATTTGATATGGGTCATAAAGTCCATCCAACCGGTTACCGGTTATTTTTCCATAACCGGATGCACGCAACGTGGATTCAACAGCCCGGTTCACTGCATAATACTGATGATAGGAAGCCAGCTTTTTAACTGTCTCGATGGTGATAATTCCGGACTCCTTGTCCTCCTTTTTGGATTTCTCAAACACAATAAAATGCCGGATCAGGTCCAGCAGCGTTTCCTTATCCAACATACCCTTAATCAGGGTTTCCAACTGCCCGATCAGGGGCGAGGCTTCCACCTTGCCGTCCGATGTTTTCCAGGCCATGAAGCGGGTGAATCCGGCGGAAATGGAGCCAGCCTTGGCTTCCAGTCCATCGGAAACAATGGTTACGCCGTTATAGGTAAACAGGCCGGGAATGGCCTGTTTGTAGGCTTGAATCTGTTTAAAGGCGGACTTTACAGTGGCGTTTTCATCGACCGGATTTTTCAGCTCCATGACCACCAGGGGAAGCCCATTGACAAACAGGACCACATCCGGACGCTTGTTCAGATTGTTTTCAATTACCGTAAACTGATTGGCAACTATGAAATCATTATTCTCAGGGTATTCAAAATCAATAAGCCAGACCAGATCTCCCCGGCTGATGCCATCTTTCTGCAGGCTGATATTTATGCCTTCCGTAAGCATCCTGTGGAAGACTTCATTGTTGGTGATAGCCTCCGGGGAGTTGAGCCTCTGGATCTGCTTGATCGCGTCTTCCCGTGCATCCGCAGGGATGTCCGGGTTAATCCTGCCTACAGCCGACCGCAATCTTTCCAGGAGCAACACCTCTTCAAAAGAATGCCGTTCCGGTGTTTCGCTGTCCGGAGCAATGGAAGGGGCATAGATGTATTGGTAACCCAGCTTTTCAAGGAGTTCAATGGCGAATTTTTCAATTGCACTTTCCGTTATTTTATCTACCATTTTTTTTACCTGTAATTCGCATTATTTCTTTGTCAAAGTCTGAGAGAGAATCTTGATCTTGTTGAATAACCGAATGACGAAGATGCATTTTTTTGCATATTGCTTTTTGTTTCAGCCAGATTCTTTCATCTTGCATGACCACTTCAACATTCACCCCTTTCCATCGTTTCCGGTGTAGAAAAAAAAATGGATTGTTTGGAGGGTAATTTGTTATTCATAAAACAATCCTTTCCTATGTTTCATTGTCCGGGTTATTTGAAAAAGCTATTTTTTCAGCTTCATATGCCTTGAGATCAACATTAAATAGTATTTCACTTGCCGGATATGAATAATCACCCATTTCAAAATCCCCGTACAAATCATCCCAAAAGTTATTGAATTCATCGTTGTCGATATATCGCAGATCTGTTTCCATTTCTTCTGTATTGCTGCGGGGATTTTCATTTTCAAAAGTCCTGATTAAAAAAGAGGCAACAATGATTGTCGTATCGATCAGAAATTCTCGGGTCAGCGCATCAACCTTATTGTTCCTTTCCTTTAAATCTTTTAAAGATTTCCCGTGAGATGTTGATCCGATATCATTTCTGAGTTCACCAATCTGCTGACCGATTGTCGCTAAAGCAGATGAAATCTGAGTAACCATACCATTTCTGGTGTATCCGATGGCAAAAAAAGCATTTTTCAACACATTGTTGATGCTTGCGTTTGCTTCAACGACAACCTCTTTTTCCTTGCAAATTTCCCTGCCAATGGCTTCCAACAAGGCTTTGGCGTTCTCGATGGCATGACTGAAATCAGAGAATGCATGAGCCTCAATCCTTTCTATGTAGGTAGTCAGTTCCGCCCATCTTCCATATTGATCAATAATTTTTTTCAGTCTTTCCATTCATCACTACACCTTAAGTTTCATATTTAACACGGACTTCACCGCTCATTAATTTGGGTAGCAGGGTGTCGCGGAGTTTTTCGAGAGTTTGGATTTTTTTCCTATTGTTTTGAGACTTTAATAGATAGCCCTCCAATAGCTTGAATCCCTTTTTTTGGTCTTGCTTTGGTGGAACTATAATTGGTGTCGATCTTATTGCCTCAGTAGATAAGTTTACCTGAACACCGCCATGAGCTTTGCTTTGAATAATAGAAATAGCAACATCTGTTTTCAATTGAAGGTATAAAAAATGATTATTTATAAGGATCTCGTTACAGTTAAGATATATTCTTGCAACTCGTTGATTCAATACATATGTATCGCTTTTGTCTATCATCGCTGGGTGACCTAAAATACCCATACTATCTTTCATATCGGTCATGGCCATTACAATGTCACCTTCAGAAAGGATCCATTTTTCAAGTTTTACTGCCCTTGGAACAAAATCAGTTTTTGGCGAATATCTTAATCCACCTCCAGGTTCAATATGCCCCATCTTGAATACTTCAAGATGATCGGGCTGATATTCGACATAGTCTCGACTACTAAAAGCATAACCATTCTGGACTATGGCGATGTCACCAAGTGGAACCTCCTCCCAATCCTCCTGCGCCTCCTCCACAAACCACTGCCGAAAAAGCGTTTCCGCCATGGCTTCGAGGGTTTTATCCTGGTGGTGGAGCAAGTCTATTTTGTCGTCAAGACTGGATAGGACTGAGGCGATGGCTTTTTGTTCGGGGAGGGGGGGGAGCTTTACTGGTAATAACTTAAGAATTTCTTGATTCAAAGAAGGCATTGTAGCACCACTCGCAAATTGACTCATCCATTCTTTATGAGAATTAGTGCCGAATTGATATGAAATAAATCTGGGATTAATTGCCTCATCAAATCTCAATCTGATACAATCACTCCCCTGAAGCCAGCCAGCCTCATCTTTTCTTATTAATGCTCTTCTTTCTATAGCGCCTTTTCTTCCAAAAATGATATCATTCTCTTGTACTTTATACCGAGATAATCTTTCTGCTACTTTATCATTTACATATACAAATTTATCATGAAGTAATTTGTTATTACCAATATCCTGTACTGCAATTACTGGGACACCTGAAACGGAATATTCAGACGAATTTAGCATGGTTCCGAACGGGCCAGTTTGCAAATTTGCGCTTCTTGATTCTATTAGGTCACCTAATGTTTTATCCCTCCACTTCCCCATCGTTACTCCTCCAATCGCTTTAACCCTGAATCCACCGTCAATATCCGCATCTGCTGAATTGCAATCCGGTTCAGCCGTTCAAGTCGAACCTTCTGAGATAACCCTTCATTGATAAACAATACATTCAGGTTTTCCTTGATTGAGTCCAGCCTGTTTTTTAAACCCGTCGAATTCGACGGGTTTAAAATTCGGATTGTTGAGCATTTCCCAGATACCGAGAAACTCGATGGTATTACGATTTCGAATCCCGTTGCGAATCAGAAGGTCCCTCCTCTCAGCTTTCTTGTGCCTGGCAATATCCGTTATACAAATATAGTCTTCATCACTTTTTGAATATATTGTTATTTCCGTTCCCTTTACTTTCAACTTAGCCATTATTCCCCTCGATTTTTCCAAGGTTTTCCCGAATAAGTCTGTTCAACTGAGCTTCCTCTTTCAACTGCTCCTCAAACTCCGCTTTTAGTTTGCTAAACCGCTCGTGAAAATCAAAATCGTCTACTTCATCCGGCAGCCCCACATACCGGCCCGGTGTGAGCACATAATCCAGTTCCCTCACCCGTTCAATGGAGGCGGAATTACAGAACCCTTTGACATCCTCATAATCCCCGTCCGGATTGCGCCAGTTGTGATAGGTTGCGGAAATGACGGCGATATCTTCTGCGGAAAATTCCTTTGTCCTGCGGTTGATCAAATGCCCCATGTTTCGGGCATCAATAAAAAGGATTTCATCCACGCGGTTTCGGAACTTGCCGTTGGCCTTGTTCCGGCTCAAAAACCATAAACCGGCAGGAATCTGGGTATTTAAAAACAGTTTGGCGGGCATGTTGACAATGCAATCCACCAGCCGGGCTTCGACCAGTTCTTTCCGGATATCCCCTTCTCCGGATGTTTTGGAGGTCAGAGCGCCCTTTGCCAGAACAAACCCGGCCTGACCGCTGGGGCTCAGATGATACACAAAGTGCTGAATCCAGGCGTAGTTTGCATTTCCGGTCGGTGGTGTTCCATATTTCCACCTGCCGTCTTTTTTAAGCTGATCCCCGCTCCAGTCACTGTCATTAAAGGGCGGATTAGCGATCACATAATCGGCTTTCAAATCTTTGTGACTGTCATTTAAGAAAGACCCTTCATTGTTCCATTTCACCTGGGAACTGTCTATGCCCCGGATGGCCAGGTTCATTTTTGCCAGACGCCAGGTGGTCTGATTGCTCTCCTGCCCGAAAATGGAAATATCATTAATCCTGCCCTGATGATTTTCTACAAACTTTTCCGACTGCACAAACATGCCCCCGGAACCGCAACAGGGATCAAAAACCCTTCCTTTATGGGGTTCCAGCATTTCCACCAGCAGCTCAACAACGCTTCGCGGGGTGTAGAACTGTCCCCCTTTTTTTCCCTCTGCTAATGCAAACTCACCCAGAAAATACTCAAACACATGCCCCAGAACATCTGCGCTGCGGGCCTTGGCATCACCCATGGCAATATTTCCTACAAGGTCTATCAACCCGCCCAGATTGGTGGGATCAAGGTTGCCCCTTGCAAATACTTTTGGCAGAACATCACGAAGGGATGGATTGTCCTTTTCAATGGCATCCATGGCATTATCCACCTCTTTTCCGACAGTCGGCAGTTTGGCCTTGGATTGCAGATAAGACCACCTGGCAATTTCCGGGACAAAAAAGACATTTTCCGCCTTGTATTCGTCTTTGTCTTCCGGGTCTGCGCCCGTATATTCACCTTCGCCTTTTTTCAGTCTGTCATATAATTCTTCAAAGGCATCTGAAATATATTTCAGGAATATCAGCCCAAGGACAATGTGTTTGTATTCTGCGGCGTCAATGTTTTTTCTGAGTTTATCCGCAGCTTTCCATAGCTGCTTTTCAATCGGCTCTTCCGAATTATTTTCCTTCTTTGCCTTTGCCATCTATTTCTCCGTTCTTCATACACTTTTATGTGAGATAGGGGACTTCAATACGGTCATTCCTCATTCCGGATACTCACAAGATTCTTATGCCCACAAAATTCGGGTACCCACAAGGGGTACCCCTACGATTCAAAAAAAATGATTTCTACCTATATCGGCGTTGTCGGAATCACCTTTTTCACGATCTTCCGGTCCAGTTTCATTTCCGGGTAGTCTTCTTTTTCATCCGGCCAGATTTTGTAGAAATAGTTGTACACCTGTGTCATCATGTTTGGTTTGATAATGTTGGTTATTCCGATTGCCATGCCGAGGCCGGTCATCTGCTTGCGGGGTTTGTTCAGCACAGCATCCACGAACATCTGTGCTGCGAATTCCGGACTGGCTGCCGGCATGTCTTTGAAATCATTGGTGGGTGCGAGCATCCCGGTTTTCACCATGGGAAATTTGATAGAGGTGAAGTAGATGTTCCGATCCGTAAACTCGGCTGCCAGGGAATCACTGACTGCGTCCATGGCGCTCTTGCTGGCGGCATAGGCGCCGAACCGGGGAGTCGGTGCCAGGGTTCCCATGGTGGAGGAGTAGAGGATGTGTCCGCTTTTTCTCTCGATCATGGATGGTAGAAAGCCCAGGAGAATCCGGAGCGCGCCAAAGTAATTGGTCTGCATGGTGCGTTGAAAATCATGAAACCGGTTCAGGGATTTGCTGATGGATCTTCGGATGGAAAGCCCGGCATTGTTGAACAGGATGTCCACATAACCATATTGTTTCAAAACATGATCAACCAGGGCATCGCATTCATTCAGGTTGGATATGTTACAGGTAAGTACTTCAATACTGCCACCGTTTTTCTCTGCAATGGGCGCAAGTTTGGAAAATGCGCTGTTCAGTTTTTCCGGATTGCGGGCAACCAGAATCAGCTTCGCACCATAGGCTGCGCATCGTTTTGCACTGGAAAATCCGATTCCTTCCGATCCGCCAGTGATCAGTACTACCTTGCCGCGAAATAGGCGCTCGCATCTTTCTTCCTTGTTCCGATCCGGGTCAAGATGCCGGTTGTAGTAATCCCAGAGTGCAGCAACATAGGTTTCAAATTTCGGAAGAACCACCCCCTTTTTTTTCAGCAGCCGGGTGGTTTCTCCGGCACTGAACCGGACATCCGGCATCATGGCGTCAAAAGTCTGTAACGGTATATCCAGACTGTTCAGAAGCCCGTTCTTCAGCAGCTCAATGCCTTTCAGATTGAAAGATTTCCCCATCATTTTAAGGTAGGGTTTGGCCCAGTCTGTTGAAAAGATGAACTGCATTTTGGGGCCGTCCGCAGCATTCAGGATCAGCTTGGTTGCCTGGGTCATGGTCGGGGCATGGGGATCGGTCAGGTGGAAGCAGAACAGGTCATCGGTCAATTCACTTCGTTCCATCATGCTGAGGGTATAAATCGCATCCGCCACATAATCCACAGGTACCATATCCATCAATGTGTTGATTTTCGGAGCGACCATCGGCAGCCAAGATGGAATGCGTTTTTTTAATGCGGAAATCAACAGGAAGCCATAATAGGGGCCGTCGATGCGGTCCATCTCACCGGTTCTGGAATGACCCACGATTGCAGAAGGACGGTAAATCCGGATTTCATATGCATTCTGAGCAGAACGTTTTTCCCGAACAATTTTTTCAGATTCATACTTGCTGCGATTATAAACATGACCATGTTTCTGGTCTTCAGAAAACATGCGTTCGCTGAACTCCCCCTTAAAATCTCCTGCCACGGCAATGGAACTGACAAAATGAAGGCAGCCGGAGAATCTGTCCTTATCCAGTTTTTTCAGGAGATGTTCGGTGCCCTTGACATTGGTGTTCATGGTCAGGGTTTCATCCGCGCCAAGATCATAAATGGCAGCCAGATGATAGATGTGATGAAAATCGGCTAATGAGCATTTCCGACCCAGACCCAGATTGGATCTTCCAACATCTCCGTTCCAGATCGTTATGGCTGCATTCCGCCCATGCCGCTGAACCATGTCCGCCTGTTTTCGCCATTGGTCAATCAGGTTTTTTTTATCAGGATGTTCGGAATTTCTGACCAGCAGGGTAATGTCATGACCGTTTTGTATCAGCCTTTCTACCAGATGTTTTCCCAGAAAGCCATTGGCTCCGGTTATCAAGCATCGACTCATTTTTGTTTCCTCTCTTTTTACTGAATAATCAGAGAATAAAAATTGCATTTCAAGTATCTTTGTATATTCAAGATACAATGAGGTGTCAATGATGGTGTTTTGTGATTTGATTGCTTGTTTTTCGGTAAAATCCATGATTAAGAATGATTTTCAACTTTTCATCAAAATCATGAAGGTACAGGCAGGTACCTGTAACAATCAAACCATTATTGGAATAAAGGAAACGAAAGATGGGAAAAATTCAAAAAGTCGGAGTACTTGGAGCTGGAATGATGGGTGCCGAGATTGCGTTGTGTTGTGCCCGTGCAGGAATGAGTGTTGTGATGAAAGAGATCAGCCAGGAACTGGCTGATCAGGGAAAAAAGAGAATCGATGATATCCTGTCCAAACAGGTTCAAAAAGGGAAACTGGATGAATCGGAAAGAACCACGATTATCAATCGTGTTACGGCAACCCATACCTATGGCGGTTTTGAGGATGCAGATCTGGTCATTGAGGCCATCCTGGAAGTTCTGGAGATCAAACACAAGGCTTACAAGGAACTGGATGCAATCTGCAAACCGGATTGTATCATCGCATCCAACACCTCATCGATTTCCATCACCAAGCTTGCTTCCGCAGCCAGACAGGACCGGTTTGTGGGGCTTCATTTCTTTTCTCCGGCATCCATTATGAAACTGGTTGAGGTCATTCCCGGCCTGCTCTCTTCCGAAAAGACCGTTACTGCTGGAATGGAATTCTGTCAGGCCATTGGGAAGACTCCGGTAAAGGTGAAGAATGTGGAAGGATTTGTGGTCAACCGGATTCTCTGCGCGCTCATGAATGAGGCTTACAAACTGCTGGATGAAGGTGTTGCAACGATCGAAGACATTGATACTGCCTGCCAACTGGGGCTCGGGCATCCTGTGGGGCCCTTCAAACTGTGTGACAATATCAGCCTGGATCTTCTGGACAAGGTTCACGGCATTCTCACCGGGGCATATGGGGATCGATTCAAGCTGCCCAATGCATTCCGGGAAAAACTGGCTGCCGGTCACATTGGCAGAAAGGCAGGTCAGGGCTGGTATGATTACAAGAAATAACGGTTTTCAAACCCTTTAGACAAAATTACATCTTTATGCAAAGGAGAAAGTTTATGAAAAGATTGCTGACCATTACCCTGATACTGGCAAGTATGGTTTTTATGCTGTCCGGCTGTGCATCCCGCTACTCAATCAACAAGGAAGTGCCTGAAAATTATGTG
>CAYTGW010000012.1:0-4551 GCA_964437395.1 uncultured Desulfocicer sp. | reverse complement strand
ATTATGTGCAGCAGTCTTATAACACGATTCATGTGAACTGGCTGGATCTGGGTATCAATGATTGGGAAAAGTTAGGGTACGACTCCAAGGATGCATGGGGAAAGGTTATTGCAGCCAATTATCATGAAGGACTCAAACCCTATTTGACAGAACTGTTTACGGATAAAAAAATGAGTTTCAGCAAATCCATGACCGATTCATCCACCTATGGAAGCGATCTGATCATCTCTTTTACCAATACCCGTGTGGACCAGAACTGGAATGCCATGACCGGCGGATTTGATTATATCCATACAACCATCCATTTTACAGATGCAAAAACCAGTAAAGAGATTTACGCTGCCGACATTTCCACCTCTTCCATCGGTGTCGGACCGCAGGGCTGGACCTTTGAAGGCCGATTGGGCTTTTGTACCTATAATATCGCACTGATGATTTATGATCGGTTGCAGCAATAAATAGGCCGAAGTTGGCCGATTCGCCCGTTAGCCAGTTCACCGGTTATGTCAAATCAGGTGTATCCGGATGAACTGACAAACGGGTGAGCCGGCTCAAATTATCTGGCTACTGGATATGGACTTTTTTCCATCAGGAGAGTATCCATTCCTTTGCCTGCTGATCATCCTCAAATATCCTGATCTGAAAAGGCAACTCACCGGCAAGGGTCTGATATATCCTGGATATCCCGTAGGCCAGCTCGCTGTCTACAACCAACGCTGATTTTTCATGATACAGATCCGGTGAGTGGAGTTCTTTGATGTATTCGACAATCCAGCTTATCGACTCGCTGTTCAATCCCTGATCCGGTATGCATCCTCGCACATCCCAGATATCGTTTAATACCTTCTGCTCTTTTGATTCACGCTGTTTTGTCAGCACTTCCCTAGCCAGGTTTATGGATAAAACCGTGCCTTTTTCAAAACGTACATAAATATGCTTATCGCAAATATCAATATTATATTCCATCGTAACCGCGATACCTCTTTGTCTGTTTTATATGATTCCGAGAAATCTCTTCTATCATATCATGACGATTTTTGCGACATAAAATTTCTATGGAATACCGATCACGCAGGCAGACCGATGGATGATCACCAAAAAACACCGTTGCCTTCTACTTCAGTTTGAGGATATCACTTTCCGGGTGCTGTTTCCGATAGCTTTCCAGGGATGATAACATTTTATCAAGCAGCTCTTTGGAATAGAGTTTCCCCACCATGGCTTCTCTTGTTTTTTCCCCTGCAGCAAGCAGTTGTTTTTCAATATCACTCTCCTTATCATTCCGGACAATTTTGATACCACCCTGCTGTAAAGCCGAAATGCACTGTAAATATCGCTCCCGGTTCATCTGGGTTGCCCTATTGATATGGGTCTTGAATATCTCCAGAATGATCAACTGGTTCTTCTGGGAAATCTGATCCCAGATACTTTTTGCCACAAGCATGGCACCAAACGAACTGGAAATCGGACGCTCATCCATATAACTGAATTTATTCTGCCACCGGAATGCAATGGCTGCATAAGGAGGTGCAGGAGCAGCATCAATCAGTTTTGTAGACAATGAGGTCAAAACATCGGTCAGCGAGAGATAAACCGGCGCAATTCCTAGTGCATCATAGATCGCCTGATATAAGATATCCCCTTCCCACATCCACCATTTCTGTTGCTTTGCGATCTCAAGGGATGTGATCGGGATTTTTGTAAACACATGATTAAAACCAATATCATACCAGTTGAGATGGATATACCCCTTTTCCTGAAATTTCTGAATCAGAATGGGTTCCATTTCTTTACGAACATGGGTAACCTCTTCCATGTTGCGGAACAGATAGGGCAATTCGAGCAGCCTGGCTTCCGGAACAATCTCCCCCAGTCCATGAGCAGTGATTGAGCCGCCATGAAGCTGGCCCAGTTTCATTTTTTTGATAACATCATAGTCATCCCCCTGGATTCCTCCATAATACACTTTAAACTGAACTTCATTGTTGGTCTGTTCCTTGATCTCTTTTTTGATTGTCTCATAGACTGTTCCGCTGTTCTTGGGGGCCAGGGTGGAGAATTTGATGGTCACCTGTTCGGCTGCTGCATCCGAACGAAAACCAATGGTTCCCAGAAAAACAACCGCCACAGCCAAGATGCATCTTATCATGCCATCCTCCCTGATTTCATTTGTTCAACAGATTGACCATACGGTATCAAGATTCACATTTCAAAGAATCTATGTTGATTTTTTGGAAATTGCAATGTTGCTGAAGCGAATGTAAGCCTTCCTCAATTTTCACCTATTCTGAATTCCGCAAGATTCATCGACCGGCCTTCCGGTAACCCAATTGATCCATGGCAATGATCTGTTTGCAGATATTGGTCGAACCCTCGACAATCACATAGGTGGGTATGTCCCGATAGTATCGGGCAATCCGGTATTCTGTGGAATACCCATAGGCCCCCATAATCCGCATGGCAAAATTTGCACACTTCATAGCGGTTTCTCCGGCAAAATATTTGGCCTGAGCCACCTCCAGACCGTTGTTTGTATACCCCTGGTCCTTCTGCCAGGCTGCCCGGTAGACGAGCAGTCTGGCTGCCTCGATATCTGTAGACATCTGGGCAACCAGATCCTGATTCATCTGGAATTTGCCGATGGGCTGACCGAACTGTTCCCGATCATTGCAGTATTGGATCGCGGTATCCAGGCACGCCTGCGCACACCCGACCGCCCCGGATGCAGCGGAAAGCCTTGTCTGGTTCAGGGAATGAAAAACGATCCTGGCGCCATCACCCGGATTGCCCAGTATATTTTCTTTTGGCACTTTTGTATTGCTGAAAAAAATCTCTCCGGTAGGTGATGAATGAGAGCCCAATTTATCCAGGCTGCTGGTGGTCACGCCGTTCACCTTTTTCAATTCAACAACAAATGCAGAAAGGCCCTTGCCTCTTTGGGATCGGTCCGTGTAGGCATAGCAAATCACGACATCTGCGATATGTGCGTTGGAAATCCACGTTTTTGAACCATTCAAAAGCCAATGATCCCCGCAATCTTCTGCAGTCGTCTCCATGGACATGACATCGGATCCAGCATTCGGTTCCGTGATGGCAAAACCTCCAAGATACTCAGCCTTGCATAATCCTGGGATGAATTTTCTTTTCAACTCTTCCGAACCATACAGATAAATGGGGTAGGCACAACCGAGCTCAATCAGATTCTGCTGAACCCTAAGGGAACTGGAACCCCTGGCAATCTCCTCAGTGATGACCATCGCTGCCAGAAATCCCATATCTTCCCCCCCATATTCCACTGGGATGACAGATCCGAAAAACCCCAGGTTACCCATAGGTTTGAGTGCTTCCTCAACCGGAAGATAATTCTTCGAATCCCACGCATCTGCATAGGGCTCAATTTTCTCCGTCACAAATTTCCGAACCTCTTTTTTCAGCATCACCAGTTCTTTTGATAAACCGAAATCCATAGAGGACTCCTTTTTTAACTGTTCGGTTTTTATCCGGATTGAATGGATTCACCAATGTAACATCCATCTGCCTGCTCCTGCAAGAAAAAAGCAGTGTAAAAGCGCAGTGAATCATTGCTGCGAATTATGAACCATATTTTTCTTGAAAAAAATCAAATAGTGAACTATTCTTATCACAAAAATGGTTCACTAAGGAGTATTCACATGAAATCAATTACAATCCATGGGATCGATAGCGATCTAAATAAAAAAATATCGGAAAAGTCCAAGGAATACGGATTAAGTCAGAACCGTACTGTAAAACTTATACTTAAAAATACTTTGTTAGCTGATCAAAAGACATCCAGAAGAGAAATGTTTTCTGATTTATTCGGAAAATGGACAACCGCTGAAAAAGCAGAATTTGAAAAACGCATTATTGATTTGGAAAAAGTAAACGAATCGGATTGGATAAAATATGGCTTACGAGTGGGGGCGGAATTACAATAATCAACCCATTCCGCCCGACAATCGCTTCAGCCTGATTCAGATCATAAACAACTTTTGAATATATCCATCATTCATCTTACGGATACAGCAGTTCAGCCAACTTGCCCAGCCCCAGATCCATCAGAACAGCCTTTTTCGGAATGCCCTCCTTGTAAAGAGGCATCTCAACTTGTAAAACTCCTTCAACATCAAATCCATGTCCGGCACACTACCTTCCGAGGGACTAGTCTCCATCGGGGTCATCAGGCGTTTGGGCAGCCTGTCCTCTTTTACCCGCGCTCCGAAAAAGTTGGTCAGGCCCTGTTTCAGATACCAGACCCTAAGGCCGACCTTCAATACATCTTCCAGGGTATAATCAAATCCATTGACATGATTCACCATATCCACGGCAGGCGTAGCGGTCAGAGGCCCTGCTCCAATGACCGGTGCGTTTCACCGACCCGGGATTTCATGGTTTAATGAATGTTGTATTCACCATACCCATTTTCCATAAGATACTGCGGATACATGGCATAACTGGGTTTGATAGCTGGAAGAAGTTTCAGAATTTTGGGAACCGGTCCCTTTGCAATCATCTGTCTCCTGGTCAATGCCA
>CAYTGW010000011.1:12552-35131 GCA_964437395.1 uncultured Desulfocicer sp. | reverse complement strand
TCGCTGCATACCTGAAAACGGATGTTTCTCAAATTCAGATCAGACGCAAAATCATTGCAGATCACCCCGGACCTCCGGAGGTGTTTGTTCAGGGAGAAAAAATTCCAATCAACATCAGTTTGAGTCATGATGGAAGGTTCGTGGCATTTGCGTTTACTACCCGGTTTGATTCATAGCGTACACTTTTCCTTACCAACGATAAGGATTCTCAACCGGAAAAAGGATCGGAAAAATAAACAAGCGGTCAGGTTTGTCGTCTTTATTTATGATAAATTCCGGTCGGCAGTTGATGCTGTTTTTTACTAACGATACCTTGTTCATGAGTTTGAACGACGAAGTCTTAAAATTATTCATGGAGCGGTGTTTGATGCACATGGTCTGGGTGGGGTGGTTGTGTGTGTTTTTTGAATTTACACCCCCCCTGCGCCCCCCTCGAGGGGGAATCGAGAGGTAGTGCGCCGCCTTTTAGGGGAATTGAGAGATAGTGCGCCACACCTCGGGGAGATTGAGAGGTTGTGAGCCAACTCCCTCGGCGGAATTGAGAATTTGTGCGCCCCTCGCGGGAATGGAGAGTTCGGCTTTTTCGTATCAAAAATTCCCTTCTTGACACCCTGCTGTGAAAAGCTTTATGTAAAGAGCTTGTTTTTTTACAGGTGTATACGGGCAATGTTTCTGCGCTGTCGTGATCTTGCATTCTGGATGCGTCACCATATGAACACGTTGTTGTTTGGAAAGAATCGCGTGGAATCAGGCTTTTGGGATTATTTTTCAGGATATCAAAGGAGAGCAACATGAAAGATGTGGTGATTGTTTCGGCATGTCGGACGGCGATTGGGACATTTGGCGGAACCTTGCGGGATATGATCGCAGCCGATATCGCAAAGGTTACGATGAAAGGTGCGATTGAAAGAGCGGGTATTGATCCGGGGCTTATCGATGACGTCCGGTATGGATGCTGTCTGGAGCCAGCCGATACCTTGAATGTCACAAGGGTGGCAGCGCTTCTGGCCGGGATTCCGGATTCAAGTACAGCCGTAACCATAAACCGTGTCTGCATTTCCGGAATGGAAGCCGCTCTTTCCGGCATGGCGATGATTCAGGCCGGCATGGCGGATGTGATTCTTGCCGGTGGTGTGGAGCATATGTCCGGCGTGGCTTATACTGTTCCTTCAGCAAGATGGGGGGCAAGGCTTCAGGATCAGACCATGGTGGACACTATGATCCGCGCACTGCATTGCGGTTCTTATGTAATGCCCAATCCGGAAGACGGTCCGGTGAATGCAGAGGAAGCGCCTCTTTGCTATTTCAAGGGGAAACCTTATATTATGGGGCATACCGCGGAGTTTATCGCGCAGCATTGGAAAATCAGCAGAGAGGAGATGGATGCGGTTGCGCTTCGCAGTCATAATGAAGCGGAACGGGCAACCAATGACGGTTCTTTTAAAGACGAGATCGTTCCCATCCATGTTCCGCAACGGAAAAAACCACCGATTGTCTTTGATAAGGATGAGCACTTCCGGCCCGGACTGACCCTTGAAAATCTTCAATCTCTTCCTCCGGCGTTTATTCCCAAGACCGGTAAGGTCACAGCTGGGAACTCGAGCGGATTGAATGACGGCTCCACCGGAATGATTCTGATGTCTGCGGATAAAGCCAAAGAACTGGGACTGAAGCCGCTTGCAAAGATTGTGGCAACCGGTATGGGCGGATGTCATCCGTCGGTCATGGGCGTTTCACCGGTTCCGGCCGTCAAACAGCTTATGAAGCGCAGTGGACTGACAATTGGGGACTTTCAACTGATTGAAGTAAACGAAGCGTTTGCCGCCCAGTATATTGGATGCGAAAAAGAGCTGGGTCTGAAACGGGAAATCACCAATGTCAACGGTTCCGGTATTGGTCTGGGGCATCCGGTTGGATCAACAGGCGCCCGGGTCATGACCACCTTGATTTATGCATTGAAAAAAAGAGGAAAATCCCTTGGTCTGGCCACCTTATGTGGCGGCGGCGGGGTTTCCATGGCGTGTGCTATTGAGATTTTATAGGTCTTATCAACTATGTCCGGTTTTTTTCCATAATGAATCGATGGTTAAAGCGGCTGTTATTCATAACAGCCGCTTTTTGCTTTCCTGATAAAATTTACTGCAAAATTGACTGGTTATTTCCACTTGACATTTTGAGAAAAACAAATATAAAGTGCAGCAAATCAGAAATCGATCCAAAATGCATGATACAATTTTGCTGAAAAAATGGTTTTTTCATACTTCTGCACAACCGGTCCGGAGCTTGTCCTATTCTCAACCACATTACAGCAGCGATTCTTGTATAGCGTGTCATAGCTGAATGAATTGATACAAATGATTCCATTGACCTGTTCAAGGACAGGATTGCTGCATTCTTATTTGAATTAAAAAGTCGTTTAAACTGTAATCAATATGGTATGACTCAATAACCGTTCCATTCAAACAATCAGGTGGTAGATTGTGAAAGAATTCAGGAAAACAGATCAACAGAAACGGCTGGAAGAAAGTTTGGAAAATCTTCTTGGCTGTCCGGAGCCTGAGAACCTTGAAAGATTGTCACCACAACAGCGGCAGGAAGCGATTCAAAACATTCAATCCAATCAGCTCGAAGTCAGGGGGCTTATAAAAGAACTGCTGTCTGCAAAGGCCAGGATTGAAACATCCTGCAATCGATATCTGGACCTGTTTGACAAGGCACCGGTTTCATATTTCACCTTGGATATAGACGGGCGGGTTTATGGTGTGAACCTTGCCGGTGCGGAAATGTTTGGTGTGGAACGAAAGGATCTGATCGGCCGGTCTTTTTCAGACTTTATTCATCCGGATGATCATCCCTGCTTCCGGAGACATGTGGAAGACTGCCTTGCCCGTTATGTGGAAAACATGTTTCGAATTGAACTGGTGAATATCCCGGAGAATACTCTTCCGGTTTGTGTAAGGTGTATTGGTGTAAAGGATGAAGAAGGACGATCTGATCTTCTCCGAATTACAATCACCGATATGTCGGAATACAGACAGACCGAAAAATTGTTGAAAGAGATTCAGGAAAAGTTTCAGACCAGTATGGATGATATTGAGGATGGATATTATGAGGTTGATTTAAAAGGTAATTTTACATTTATCAATCAGTCATTGTGTCAGAACTTCGGCTATTCTCACGCTGCACTGATTGGAGTGAACTATCGGCAGTATACGGATCCGGATACTGCCCGGTTTATGATGAAAGAGTTCAATCGGGTTTATTCAACCCAAAGACCGGTCAAGCGGTACGAATTCCCGGCTATTGCAAAGGGGGGTGAAAAACGGTTTTCAGAAGGATCCATATCCTTGATCCGGGACAAATTCAACAATCCAATCGGATTCCGGGGGATCATACGGGATATCTCCAAGCGAAAACAGATTGAGGCCGCTCTCCGGGAATCGGAAGAGAAATACCGGTTCCTTGTGGAAAACGCGACAGACGGTATCACCATCATGCAGGACAAGTCGGTTATATTTGCCAACCAGAAACTGTTTTCCATGCTGGGCTATTCCCAGAAGAATATCATCGATACAATGTCCCTCCGGCAATTTGTTCATTCAGAAGATCAGCGGGCGCTGCTTCGCTACTATCTTGAATTCACGAAAAGCAAGAAAAAGCGTGATAAATTTCTGGTGTTTCGGGGGATCAACAAATCCGGTGAAGAGCGGCTGCTTCAGGTCCGGGCGGTACGGATTACCTGGAGCAAACGACCGGCTGTTCTTTCTTTTGTCCGGGACATCACATCTCAGAAGGCTTTGGAAGAAAAGGTTCAGCATGCCCTGAAAATGGAAGCGATTGGAACCCTTGCCGGTGGTATTGCGCATGATTTTAACAATATCCTGGGAGCCATTGTGTTAAATACGGAATTGGCCCTGGACGATATCCAGGTGGGAACAGAAACCGAGTATGCTCTGGACCAGGTATTACAGGCCAGCCAGCGGGCAAAGGAACTGGTGGATCAGATTCTGACTTTCAGCAGAAATGCTGAAGTGAATCGGAAAAGAGTGAAGATTGATTCGGTCGTGAGAGAGACCGTTAAAATGCTGCGGGCAATGCTGCCTTCAACCATTGTGATCCGGCAGGATATTTCAACGGATATATGGACAGTAATGGCAAATCCAACACAGATTCAACAGTTGATTGTCAATCTTTGCACCAACGCAGCCCATGCCATGCAGGAGAAGGGAGGCAAACTCGATATCTCCTTGAAGAATATCGTACTGGATCAAAAATCGATCAATGCCACAGGGCTTTCTGCGGGTCGATATGTTCAACTTATCGTCGCGGATGATGGAATTGGTATCGCACCTGAAAATCAGGAAAAAATTTTCGACCCCTTTTTTACAACCAAGCGCACCGGAGAAGGAACCGGTCTGGGGCTTTCGGTTGTGCATGGCATTGTACTTAAGCATAGGGGAAGCGTAACGGTTAAGAGCAAACCGGGAAAGGGGGCATCTTTCCGGGTGTTGTTGCCGACCATTGATGATGGGGGGACTGCTATTTTGTCTTTTGAAAAAAAGATCGCAGAGAATGGAAGGGGCAAAACCATTCTATTTGTTGATGATGAAGAAGCACTGATTGATGCCGGGCAAAGAATGTTAAAACGATTGGGCTATCAAGTCAAATCAACTTCAAATCCGGTTGAAGCCCTTACACTCTTCCGCAAACAACCGGAAATGTTTGACCTGGTGATAACAGATTTGACCATGCCGCACATGACAGGTATTGAACTGGCGAAAAAAATAGCAAATATCCGTCAGGATATTCCGATCATTCTGTGCACTGGTTTTAATGAAAGGATTTCACCGGAGAGATCAAGAATGCTGGGTATACAGGGCTACATTATAAAACCATACACCCAGCAAGAGGCTGCAAAGATGATCAAAGAAATTCTGAATGTTGCCTGACTTTCAAGAATGCCATATGCCGTCATTGTGTTCAATGCAACACTCAGATCTGAATAGCCGTAAACCTATTTTTTCTTCTGTTTCTGCTGTCCAACACGGACTTTTTGTTGAGGTGCTTTTTCTACGATATGAGTGCTGCGATTGAATGCACACCCTATTTTCGAGTCACCATCCACCCATCTCATTTGAATGGCCGGGTTCGGGTATACCAAACAGTTTTCATTATTGTCTATTTTTCCACAACCTTTGCATTTTTCAACGATATTTCCCATTGTTGCTAACCCTTATTTTTTCAAAAAAATATTAATAAAAAGAATATTACGAAGGCATTTAAAATAGTCCAGGTAAAAAAACTTGTCAACCTTCATTTTTCAGAATCAAGATGTCTAACAGGATAAAGCAGCGTTTTTGACAATCCTTTCTTCGGGGCTGAAAAAAAGATATCTTGATTTTCATCATAATAGTTGGCAGGTTGGTATTCTACTTGCCGGGAAGTTCACTTGGATGAAAGAGCAGGACGGGCTAATTTATAAGGTAATGAATATCAATGATTATTGAACAAGCGAAGGAAGTTCTGAAAATTGAAGCAGAGGGGGTTCTCGACCTCATTGATCGTTTGGACAACCGATTTACTGAAATGGTTGAACTTATTTGCAATTCAACCGGGAAACTGATTGTGAGCGGGATCGGAAAGTCCGGGATCGTTGGACAGAAGATTGTCGCTACACTGAACAGCACCGGAACACGGGCTTTGTTTCTCCATCCGGTTGAGGCAATGCATGGAGATCTCGGCATTGTGGGTAAAGATGACATCTTTTTGGCATTGTCCAATAGCGGTGAAACAGAAGAATTAAATATGCTTGTTCCTGTAATTCGTCATATCGGTTGTAAGATCATTTCATTTACCGGCGGAAAAATTTCCTTGTTGGCAAAACTGAGTGATATTGTCATTGATGTCGGGGTTAAACGGGAAGCCTGTCCACTTGGCCTTGCACCCACAGCAAGCACAACGGCTGCCCTTGCAATGGGCGATGCACTGGCTGTTGTATTGATTCATAAGAAAAAGTTCAAGTCGACTGATTTTAAAAAGATACACCCGGGTGGAGCACTTGGGCAGAGGTTGTCACTGCAGGTATCGGATATCATGTTGAATGGAACAGATCTGCCGATGGTTTCAACAGCAACCGGTATTACGGACACCCTGAAAATCATGAATCATTTTGAGTTGGGAGTGGCATTGATTCTGGATCATAATTTATCCCTGATCGGGATTATTACAGATGGTGATATTCGTAGAATTGTATCGGAAAAGGAATCGTTCAGAAATTGTATGGTGGATGAATTGATGACCAAAAATCCACTTACCATAAACCGGAGTGCACCGGTGTATGATGCTTTAAATTTAATGGAGCATTACCAGATTACTGTATTGCCTGTCACAGATACTGCCGGCAAGGTGGAGGGGATTCTTCATTTGCATGATATTCTTGGTAAAGGTGCGTATAAATTTAATGGTACTCCGGAATGATAATAAAAATAAGGTCAACAAGGTTGGTAACCATTTATTTCAATTACATTTAAAATCTAAAAAAGAAAAGAGGAATCTATGGACTTTCAATCAATTGATACAAAAATACTGAATATTGGTGAACCCAAAATACCATCTCCTGTTTATAATGAGGGAAGTGTTACAGGAGACTATTTTATCCAGGATGATGATCGTGTTTTAATTGATGTAAATGCCATAAAGATTTGTAAAATATTAAAGGATGGAAAGGAGATACCTTCTTTTGAAACCGCAGGTCCCAGGAGTAAAATATATTTCGATCCCAGCAAGGTAAGATGTGCACTCGTTACTTGTGGCGGCCTTTGTCCAGGGCTGAATGATATTATCCGGGCAATTGTCCTTGAACTTTATCATCGATATGGGGTTCGGAACATCTATGGTATTCGATATGGTTTGCAGGGGTTTATTCCAAGATACGGTCATGATGTGGAAGCGCTGTCACCGGGTACGGTTGAAAATATTCTGGATACAGGAGGATCGATACTGGGTTCTTCCAGGGGAGAGCAGGATATTAATGATGTTGTTGACTGTCTGGAAAGGATGAATATCGGAATTCTTTTTATGATCGGGGGAGACGGCACATTGATGGCAGCGAAAAAGATCGCAGAAACCATTATGGACCGAAATTTGAAAATCAGTATTGTGGGGATTCCCAAGACAATTGACAATGATATTTTTATGGTTGCCCGTTCTTTTGGTTTTGATACGGCTGTTGATGTTGCCACCCAGTCGATCAAGGGCGCACATAATGAAGCAGAAAGCTATCCCAATGGAATCGGGCTGATCAAATTAATGGGAAGGCATTCCGGTTTTATTGCAACAACTGCAGTGCTTGCTCAGCAGGAGGTTAATTTTGTGTTGATTCCGGAGGTGGATTTTGATCTGGACGGCCCCAAGGGCCTGCTTGCCAGGCTGGAGAAGCGGCTGAAAGAGAGGAATCATGCGGTTATTGTTGTTGCGGAAGGAGCAGGTCAGAAATTTTTCGAGGGAAACAAAGATGAAAAAGACGCTTCTGGTAACATTCGTTTGAAAGATATCGGGCTTTATCTGAAAGACAAAATCAATGACTATTTTAAAGACAGGAATATTGATATTTCGCTGAAATACATTGACCCCAGTTATATGATCAGAAGTCTTCCTGCCAATGCAAATGACAGTGTGTTCTGCGGTTTTCTGGGGAGGGATGCTGTGCATGCCGGTATGGCCGGCAAAACAAAGCTCATCGTTGGTCATTGGAACAACCATTTTGTCCATGTCCCTATTGATACATCGGCAGGAAAACGCAAACAAGTCAGTCCTGACGGGAAATTGTGGCAAACCGTTCTTGAATCAACCGGGCAAGGCTCTCTTAAAAATGAATGAAAAAATGAGGGTTCGAATTTTTGAACCAGGCACCTTTTGGAGCCAATTTCAAAACTATTAAAAAGCGTCACACCGGCGAAAGTCAGTGCCCAGAAAAGAGCCGAAAATACTGGATAGCGCTACGCTTCACTGCGTGTCTAGTTTTCGCCGGAACTACAACAACAGACTTTTGAAATTGGCTCTTTGGTTTATGGATTGTCCAGAATATTTTTAATAACACATGCATGCCTATCAGAAGCACCTTGATTGGAAGATACCGCATGGATCGCTCTGATTCCCATGTCAGCGGCTTTCCGAGGGTTTTGAAAAAGATCCAGAATCTTTGTAGTCAATTCTTTTGCGTCTCTGACCACACCACCACCCCCCTGGGTCTCCAGAAGCTCTCTGGCATCTGAGAAGTCATCCATGTAAGGGCCATAAAAAACAGGAGTGCCCACAGCAGCAGCCTCCAATATATTGTGTCCACCAAGGGGCACCAGACTTCCACCGCAGAAAGCAACTGAAGCTATGCTGTAGGCAGCTTGAAGCTCTCCGATCGTATCCAGAATCAGAACCTTGGGGATCATTCGATCACCCGCAATTGCTGTTCTGAGTTGATAATCCACACCTCTCCTGTTCATAAGTTTTTCAATACTCGGTGTGCGTTCAATATGACGAGGTGCAAGGATCAATTTTGTATCTGGAAAAAATTGACAGATACCCTTATACGCATCCAGTATGATCTCTTCTTCATTTTTTCTTGTACTTCCTGCAACAAAAATCCTATCCTGAACATTTAACTTGAAAATGGAACCCATTTTATTTTTATTGAATTCAGCAATGGACGGTTGGACAAGTCGATCATATTTGGAGTTGCCATTGATTTGAACTTTTCCCGCTGGTGCACCAAGCAGTTTTATCCTTTCCGCATCCTCCTTTTGAATCATACTGAAGGCTTCAACATGTTGCAGGATATTTTTAAATAATGATTTGTATCTGATATAGTTTTTAATTGATCTGGCCGATATTCTTCCATTAATAATCGCGGTTTTAATCCCCATCCTGTGTGCTTCATACAGCCAGTTTGGCCAAATTTCTGTTTCAATACATACCAGGATATCAGGTGTAAAAAAAGTAAGCGCTTTTCTTACGGAAGCAACGAAATCCAGGGGTGCGTAAACACAATGAACTTTTTTGCCGAGAAGTTGAATGGCAGATGATTGTCCATGTTTCGTGGTGGTAGAAAAAACAATCGTGCAGTCCGGTACGATTGCAAGCAGTTTTTCAATAATCCCGGTTGCCGCATTGACCTCGCCTACCGATGCAGCATGAATCCATATGACTGGCTGACGATGCTTCTTTTGAAAAAACAGCTTGCCATAGTCCCCAAGACGTTGATCCATATTTGGATGGGAATTTTTTCTCACTTTTTGATAAAGCCGGTATGCCGGAGAAAATGAATAGTAAATCCCAGTTGTCAGATAGCGATAGATGGAATACGGAACATTCATCTTACAAACACCGGGTACAGGTTTATTCATATGGAAGCTCTGAAAATTTGTCCCCGTTGATTTGCAGAATAAATAATTCCTTATTTGCTTCCCCATTTGGATTGAAGGAGGTTTTCCCCGTGACACCTTGGAAATTATTCATATTAAGAAGCTTATCTTTTATGGAGTCACGGGATTGCAGATCCGGGCTGCCAAGAGTCTGAAACACCATTAGTGCGGTATCATATGCGATTGCTTCAATAAATCCGGGTTGTTCACCATATGTTTCTGTAAAGTTACGGACAAAGTTGATAACAGTTTCATTGGAACTCTCTGCAAAAAAGATTTCCGGCATGATTGCCCCTTGCGCATGCTGCTGTGCCATTTGAATCAGTTTGTCGGAATGCCACAGGTTGGTGCCGAGAAGATAGACGTTTGTTACATCGTAATAAGCAAGCTGGGGAAGGATCAGGCCGGATTTTTCAGGGCCGTCGGGTATGAATATGGCATCAAAATCCACAACCGGTTTATCGGATGGTTCTTCAGGCTTGTTTTTACCGGAAACATTGTGATATCGGCCGGTCAGTTTTTTAATGGGTATTGTAAAATCAGTCTGATCAGGCTCATACGGTTCAACACCACTGATTTCTCCGTTGTGTGCGATTACATGATCCCAAAAGAGATTCATGAATGTTGTTCCGTATTTCTCGTTTGGGTATAGGATGGCAAATTTTTTGAGTCCTAAATGTTCTATTGCAAATGACGCCATGGTTTTCATCTGCATCTCTGGTGTAAGAAAGTTCTGGAAAACATAATCACCGATATCCGCAACTCCCTCTTTTTGTGTCATGGTAATGATTGGTATTTGAAGGGACTGGGCTTGCCTGGCAGCTTCGGTTGCATTGATAATCGGGCCGATCAGGACAGCCACTTTTTGGTCTGCAAGTTCGTTCACAATCGCTTCGGTTGTATCCGGACTTCCTTCTGTATCCCGGATCATCAGTTTGATATCGACCTTTGGGTTTAAACTGCTGTATTGCATGAGTGCAAGCTCGATTCCCTTCAGCGCTTTTGCGCCAAAGGTTTCATATCGCCCGCTCAAAGGCAGCAGACACCCCACTGCGTTTTGTTCATATTCAGACCTTTTGGTCATGGTTTCCATAAACCGATGTGCATCTTGAACATATCGATGCTCAGGGTAGGTGATCGTAAAATGGGTCAGTTGTCTGGCCGCATCTTCATATTGTTTATTTTGCGCATACTTTACTCCCAGCTGGTATTCAAAATAACCTTTCAGATTATAGTCTTCAATCAAGGGAGAAACCTTTTGAATTTCTTCAGCAGTTAAATCCGATGCGGATTTTTCCAGTTTTACAAGAATTTTGATTCTTTCCTCTTCATTTTCAGTAGCCACATAAACCTTGATGTAGGATTCAACAGATTTGAAGATCATCCCGGTTGCGTGATATGCATCTCCCAGCATTGCATGTTTTCTTACATAAATCTCCTTTGGGATGGATTGATCATCCAGTTTTCCTGCCTGACTCAGCACCTCTTTATAATCGCCTTCATGATAATAGGTTGTCAGGATGCCAAAAATGGCATCGGTTATGAATTGATTCTCCGGTACGGTATCGATCATTTTTTGATAGTTTTTTCGAGCTTCTGCATATTGATCCTGTACAAGATAAATTGTGCTGATTTTCATGAAAATGGAAGGCACAAGCGGACTCTCCGGAAAGATATTGATATAGTCCTGATATAACTGAATTGCAGCCTTATATTCCTTTGATTGAAATTTCATTTCAGCTCGCTGAAACAGTTTTTCTCCAGGAGGAGCCAGCGTGGGAGGGGATGGGGGCATCTTCCGCTGCGCACAGGAAAAAATAACGATGCTGCAGAGGCATAGGGCAAATGTGATAACCAGTTTCCGAAATGTCATAGATTTATTAATTCCCTACATATGATTCTTTCTTTTGCAAATGTTTTCTTGAGTGTACAGTATTTCTCAATGAAAATGTGACCATTCAAAAGAAAGGATAAGACCTTTTTTAGGCGTTAAGTATATGCGAAGGGCATGGGGGGTGTCAATACCTTCTCAACTGATGCGTAGCCTGTATTGATGGGATTTTGCGCTGACGAAGACCAGATACCGGACTTCCGGATACTTTTTGGTCTTTTATTTACGCTTTTTCGTTTCAGTTCATCATAATTTGTCAGCATCTGTCAAAGCAGACATCTGTTTTGGACTGCTCCATAATAGCATAGCAGGCTGAAATCCCATACAGGTGCTTATTTCCTGATCCAGCGCTATGCCATAATAGCATGTGTATCGTTTTTGCATATCAATACCCGGGCAGTTCAATAAATTATTAACTGTTTTACATAATTCATAAAAATAATTAAGGCATGTCTTGTGCTCAATAAAAAAACAATATGAACAACAAATATGAGGTCCGACGATGCGACAGATATGGATTGTGATTTTCCTTGCGATGTTCCTTCTGATGGGGCAGATGACTGCGGCTGACCAATCTCGAAAGCGGGAAGTCGCCAAGGGCAAGGCAGAGGTTCTGGAGGAGATGGTCTCGACCGAAGGTACGAAGGCGCAACCTACTTTGACCGAGGTCATCACGAAATCCCAGGTGCAGGCAGTCGATCCGAAAGGCGAAGAGCCTTTGGATGATGCAATCACCTGTCTTGCCCGTACTATTTACTGGGAGGCCAGGAGTGAGGATGATGCGGAAAAAGAGAAGTCCTACTCGCACGTCAAGGAAATCGCCCGCAAGGCCATCAACCGGCAACTCAAGGATCGAACTGCTGGAGCTTTGTATTTCCACAATGAGTTCCTTAAAATCCAGTATGCTATTTTGTAATCAAGAAGACATGATTCTTAGGGGCAGGCCCTGTGCCTGCCATTTGTTTGACCATGAATAGTGCGAACATGAAAGCAAATCGGAATTATAAAGTTTTTTTGGAGAATGTCATATAATATTTCTAAATGGCATAGTATTTGATGGGTATGCTTCTATAGCAAAAATAGTTTTTTTTAAAAAAAGGCATATCGGGTTTATAACAGCATGATGGAAGTAACATGATGGAGATAAGATGATGTTTGAACGAAAACAGTTTAACCGATACACTCCCGTGACGGGAGCGTTGTGCGTTTTCATTCATAACTCAACGAATGGGTGGGATGTCATGGATATCAGCAAGGGTGGGTTGTCATTCCAATATACTCCCATTCCCGGGGAAAAAATGGAATCAGAGACGATTGATATCGTCGGGAGTAGTTGCAATCAAGGTGGTCTATCGAACATATCATGCAAAATGATTTACGATGTTTGCATCCTTTCAGAAGGCCAAAGTTTCAGCGGTAAGGAAAAAAGGAGGCGCGGGCTGAAATTAATGAAACTCACAGAAGCCCAAAATAGTATTTTGGATCTTTTGCTGGCTGAGATTGAAAAAAATTAAACCGGCGATGGGCGTCATAACCAAACCGGTAACGGGAAGTAATATTTTGCTTTGGATTTTCAGACATGCTATTAGGATTTGATTCCATCATAAAAGGAAAACGACCGTGCCGCCAAAGGTAAAAAAAAAATCCGCTGCAAAAAATACCGATGCTCGAAAGTGTAAAACAGTTTTGAAGAATGAGAGCGGTCTTCCTGTTGAACTGGCCGACACCGAACAAGATCTTGCCTGGTTGATCGAAGAGAGTAAACGAGGCGCAGATGAAAAAAAAGATAATAAAACACCGACGGATGAAGAGCTCCGCTGGAGCGCCGAAAAAAAATTTGCCGAAACGGTTGCAGACGTTCCAGATTCCTCCAGTCTTTCTCCTGAAGAATCGTCAAATCTGATTCACGAGCTGCGGGTCCATCAGATCGAGTTGAAGATGCAGAACGAAGAGCTGCGACGTATTCAGGAGGAGCTTGAAAAATCGCACAACCATTATACTAATCTATTTGATTTTTCGCCGACCGGTTATTTCGATGTGGATGAAAAAGGAATCATCACGCGGATCAATCTCACCGCAGCCACCATGGTGGGCATTGAGAGAGGGAACCTGGTCGGAAATGCGTTCACCCGAATTGTTTATAAAGACGATCAGGATATTTATTATCGCTATCGGCAAATTCTTCTGGAAAGCGAGAAACTCCAGTCCTTTGAGTTGCGACTGGTAAAAAATGGCGGAGCTGAATTTACCGCTCTCTTGGAGTGCCTGGTTATTAAAGAGAGTGAAACCGATTTTAAGAGAATATGTCGAGCAATTGATAGACATGATCGACAATTACAGCGGGAATAAACCTGAGTGGATTTAAAGTCGCTTTCGAAAAAGGCTTTTGGCATTTGCCAAAACAAGATTAAAAAGATGGTCAAATTTTATATCGATGATATTCCGGAAAAATTTCCACACATCCACACCGAGCCGAACGCACTGGAGCATATTCTGATCAATCTCCTGATAAATGCCGCTCAAGCCGCGAATAAAGAGGATTTCTCGATAAAACTGAGTGCGATGAAGGGTGAAACATGGCTCGATCATACGATTATTGAAGTCGCCGACAACGGTTGTGGTATCGATGCAGAAAACATCGCTCATATTTTTGATCCTTTCTTTTCCACCAAAGCACCGAATGATGGAACCGGTATGGGGTTATACGTATGCCATGATTTGGTTACGGGGTTAGGGGGTCGAATTGAAGTCGAGACTGAAGTCGGAAAATACAGCACGTTTAGAGTGATCCTGCCCGATTTGGAACGGAGAAGCGAACTCAGAGATGAGGAAAGGATTTGAAATGGATAACAGCATAATCGTTGTAGATGATGAATTGGATTTCCTGGAAAGCGTTAAAAGAGGATTGATAACGTATGGTTATAAAAATATTACGCTTGAGCAAAATCCGCGTAAAGCAGTCTCGCTTTTTGAGAAAGGAGCGATTTTTGATATCGCCTTAATCGATATAACCATGCCGGGTTTGAGCGGGGTAGAGCTGCTTGAAATGCTGAAGAACATCAGTCCGAGTACTGAATGTATCATGGTTACGGCGGTCGATGAGGCCAAGGTCGCGGTCAATTGTCTGAAGAAGGGCGCGTATGATTATCTGGTGAAACCGTTTTCTAGAGAGGATCTGGTTTCTTCTATCGATCGGGCGTTGGAAAGAAAAAGACTGGTCGACATCCTGAATCTTGGAAAAACAAAGAGATTGCCTGGATTGAAAAATCCTGAGGCCTTCAAAACGATGATTACGAATTCACCAAAAGTTTTGAAAATTTTGAAGGAGGCCGAACTTCATGCCCAAAGCGATGCGCCGATCCTGATCACCGGGGAAAGCGGTACGGGCAAGGAACTCCTGGCCCAGGCCATTCATGCGGCCAGTCCCAGGGCGAAGTTTTCTTTTACTCCTATAAACATGGCTTCCCTGGCCGGAAGTATGTTTGACGCCGAGTTCTATGGACACACCAAGGGTGCGTTTACAGGTGCGGAGAAAAATCGGATGGGATATCTGGAACAAAGTAACCGGGGGTCCCTTTTTCTGGATGAAATCGGTTCGCTCTCTGTTGAGCTCCAGGGGAAGCTGCTGCGGACTTTGCAGGATGGCGAATATATGAAACTGGGGACAAGTATTCCGCAGAAAGCCGATGTCCGTTTTATCGCGGCCACCAATTCGGATCTGGAAGTGATGGTAGCCAGAAAAACCTTCCGTCAGGATCTATACTATCGCCTCAGGGGAGGCTGGATTCATCTGCTGCCTTTAAAGGAAAGAAGCGAGGATATACCCTTGCTGATACAGAAATTCCTGGAAGAATTCGGTGGAGATGCCGGAAAAGACAGTATTGAAGAAAGCGCCTTGGCTTTGCTTCTGAATTATGATTATCCCGGAAACATCCGGGAGCTGCGCTATATCATTCAGGCCGCAGTGAATCTTTCTCAAGGTAAACCCATCAGCGTCGAAGCTCTCCCTGCTCAATTCAGGAAAAGAAAAGGTCTATCGGCAGTTCAGCTCAAGCCCGACTCCGATCCTTTTGTAGCATTGAAAGAAATGGAAAAGGAAAATATTCTCAAGGTGTATAATAAACTGGATCAGAACAAGTCACAAGCAGCCGCACTTCTCGGAATCGGTATCAACACCCTGAGAAGAAAACTGAAATCTTATGGCGTAGGATGATGCGGGTCTGATTCTCACTCAATGTTCCAATCTATTCTATGCCAAAAGGTGGTTCACTTTTAAAGTATCTGAATCTAAAGAGTTACTTCCATCGAGGGATTCCAAATCGGGATAGTGAAAAGTCTGATTCGAGTCCAAACCGCCCCCCGTCTTCCAGCCTATTCAGTACAACTATTTATATCACATTACCTTTTTAAGAAGAACACAGGATTTTTTTAACCTGGCATATTAATTGATATGTACAGATGAAGATCGCTTCATAACAACAATAAAATATAGGAGAAAAAGCATCATGAAAAAAACAGTGTATCAATTATTGTGGATTGTCGCAGTGGCCGGATTGTGTATAATTAACGTTCCTGTGTTCGCATCCGATATGGATGACCGCATCGAATCATCCGCCTTGGAGTCGCATGTGTTCAAGACCTACCTCAAGGACGATGCCATTACGATCGATTCTAAAGATGGTACCGTCACCCTGACGGGGACTGTTAACGAAGAAAATCATAAATTACTGGCCAAGGAAACCCTGTTGAACCTGCCCGGCGTGAAAAGCGTTGACAATCAACTGGAATTCAAAGGCAAAGCTTCTTCTGAGAACTCGGATCCGTGGCTCATTACCAAAGTGAAATCCACACTTTTGTTCCATCGGAACGTGAGTGCCACTGGAACGGAGGTTCTTGCAGAAGAAGGAACGGTCACGTTGAAAGGAGAAGCGGCCAGTCAGGCTCAGAGGGATTTGACGACCGAATATGTCAAGGATGTGGAAGGCGTCAAAAAAGTTAAAAATGAAATGACAGTGCTATCTGCCGTGATTAAGCCGGTCGGAGAAAAGATAGGGGAAAAAATGGATGATGTAGCCGAATTGATTGATGATGCGTCCATTACTGCCATGGTCAAAACAACGTTGCTGTATCATCGCTCGGCCAGCGCCCTTAAAACAACGGTTGCGACAAAGGATGGCGTGGTTAAGCTGGGCGGAAAAGCCGGGAATGAAACGATAAAGGATCTAACCTCCAAAATAGTGAACGATGTCCATGGCGTAAAGAGGGTGATCAACAACATGACCGTATAGTAAATCCGAGATCGACTAACCGACGGTTCGTTTTCGACTGATTACGGATTATCAACACTATCAAACAGGAGCAACACCATGAAATCAAGTACAAGAGATAACGTAGAAGGAAAGATGCATCAAGCAAAAGGCAAAATCAAGGAGTCTGTCGGAAAACTATTCAAGAACCGGAAGCTGGAAGGCGAAGGTAAAGATGAAAATCTGGACGGGAAGGTTCAGGAAAAAGTCGGACAGGTCAAGAAAGTTGTTGATCAGAAGAAAATCTGCCGGGAAAGACAGCCTGCCGGGGCTTAGAATACCGGCTTATCCTATTCTGCCGATGAGTTGAAAAGTCAAGGGAGGCTGGTTATGGTAAGAAGAAATGGCTGAACAGATGGATCGGGAAAGAGCATAAAGAAAAAGATGAACAAAACGCAGCAAAAATTGTTTCGTATAGCCAGTAAAGGAGTTTTTTGAATATGCTATTACATTCAACAATTGCAAAAGGTGATTTTGATACAGGCGAAAAAGATCATTGGAACGTTACTACCCGTCTTGGAGACAATGAACTTGTATTTGGACGGGATATGCCCACTTGGAAGCGTGTAATGGACATCTTGTTTGCAACCATGGGGATGTTATTTTTATTTCCTTTTTTATTACTGGTAGCCATTTTTATTAAGGTTGTTTCCCCAGGGCCGGTTTTTTTTATGCAGGAACGCGTTGGATATGGCGGGAAAATCTTTACCATGTTCAAGCTGCGAACAATGGCATATAACACGGATACCACGATACATAAGGAGTTTATGGCAAAGCTGATCCGCGAAGATGAAAATAATAGCGGGCCGGCTTCAACAAAGGTCAAAACAAAAATTGAAAATGATTCCCGGGTTATTCCATTCGGCAATATGTTGAGAAGTTCTGGGATAGATGAACTGCCGCAGCTCATCAATGTTTTATTGGGAGACATGAGTTTGGTCGGACCCAGACCGTCAATTCCATATGAGGTCGATCAATACAAAAATTGGTTCAGCCGTCGTTTTGATATTGTTCCGGGCCTTACCGGACTCTGGCAGGTCAGCGGGAAAAACAAGCTAACCTTTCATGAAATGATCCGGCTGGATATTCAATATATCCGCAGCCAGTCATTCTGGCTGGACCTGAAGATATTGTTGTTAACACCGATGGCCATAATCAATATCGTAAAAGACAGTTATGAATAATAACCGGTTCATTCCTGGAGGTGACAGATGAAAAAAATTATTAATAGAACTGAACGGCCGGATACTTTCGATTTAATGGCTACGTGGCTTCAAAAGATTTTCCCTGAATGTGAGATCTGCATATCTGACTTTAATCGTAATGCAAATGATCCCTAAGAGATTCTGTATTTTGATATGGCTGTTCTGGAAATGCATATTGAACTCACTATTGCAAAAAAATCAGTTATCAACCAATATTCGAAATATTAGGCGTAAAATTTCTTACCGGTGAGTACGGACTCCGATAAAAAGCTTTGCCGCCAATGATTTACTGAAAGGAAACATGATGTCAAATAACCTAGAGTCAAAGACGATTGAGCAATTAATGGCTGAGGCAGATGAACTGATCTACCAGTTGGATTCCGATGTCATCAGCAACATGAAAGAAGAGCATCGCTCGCAGTATGAAATGCATACTCAAAACTTGAAAAATATTAAATCCAAGGTTCAGGGTAAGAGTAAGAAAAAAGGAACATCCAAAAAAAATGCAAGTGCCGAAGGTATGCACGAGGCAATATTAGATATTGTGAAAGCCATGGGGGATTTAAAATATGATCTTACCTGATTCTCGTAAAAATTTTTGGGCTGTGCAGGATAATTGAATGAAGCACAAGCCATTATTTTAAGGAACTCCTGCCGTGTCCCTTATGATTCCGGACAATCAGATCACCATGCTGCAAAACGGGGCAGATTATTTTCCGGCGATCGAAGCGGAGATTGACCGTGCGAAGCATGAAATTTATCTGGAAAGCTATATTTTCAAAAATGACAATACCGGACGAAGCATTTCAGAAGCACTTAGACGGGCAGCACTTCGTGGGGTAAAAAACCACGTGCTGATTGATGGTTTCGGTTCAAGTAGTACGCCGAAACCCCTGATCGATTACCTGGAATCGGCCGGTGTAATGGTAAGGAAGTTCCGGCCCAGGATATCGCCCTGGACTTTGCGGCGCCATCGGTTGCGTCGTTTGCACCGGAAAATTCTGGTTGTAGACCAGAATGTTGCGTTTGATTGAAGATGCTTATCTGCAGATGATTGAACAGGCTCGATTTGAAATTATTATAGCAAATGCCTATTTTTTGCCCGGATTGAATTTCCGTCATGCGCTTTTGGATGCCGCCGGGCGTGGTGTCCGGGTGATTCTTCTGTTGCAAGGAGTAGTGGAGTATCGATTGCTGCATTATGCTGAGTTTTGCCCTACGCGGCAGTTTTCTGGATGCAGGGATTGAGATATATGAATACCACAAGGGCATTTTGCACGCAAAAGTGGCGGTGATTGATGATCATTGGTCCACAGTCGGCTCCTCAAATCTCGATCCTTTCAGTCTGCTGCTCGCCCTGGAAGCAAATGTCGTTGTCGACGATGAAAATTTTACCAAAACATTGAAGCACAGTCTGGAGCAGGCTATCCATACCGGGGCGATGCGGATACTTCAAAGTAACTGGAGAACTCAGCCTATTCGCCTGCGTCTGGTGAGTTGGCTGAGTTACGGACTGGTGCGGTTCCTGACCGGAATAGCAGGGTATGCACCTGGCAAACACTCTGGTCAGAGGTAATCAATCTACATGATAATACTTGTATTATCATAACTTTTATACTATTTATCAGTCGCAAACGGTTTTTTAAATGATCGATATTTTGAATATATGCCTGCAAGGCAGGAAAGGCCTCTCACTCGGATTACATAGTGGCAATCTGTGCATGAAAGTGTGGCAATGGTTATGGGGATATGAAAAATTGCATTTTTTTTGGTTTATTTTTTCTCATATCAATTTCACTTTTCGGGTGTGCCACAAGAATGGTGTCAGTCAGTTCACCGTATTTTACGAAAATCGAAAATGAATATTATTATTTGAGTATAACCCCGTTAAGTGCAAATGAACGGCATTGCGGTTTTCGACTTATTCTGAAAAACAAAACAACCAAAACGATGATCCTTGACTGGAATAAAACGTACTATATCCATAACAATGAACGTAAAGGAAGCTTTGTTTTTGATGGTGTCGATTATGAAAACCGAAATAACTCGAAACTTCCCGAAAAGATAAGGGCATGGGATATTTTTATAAAAACCATATGGCCAACCATCTTGGCAAGTGGGGAACGGAATCAGTGGACACAGATGCCAATGGAGCCCGGTAGACAAGGTGTGGAAGTCACCATTGTATTGGATGGTAAAATTTTTACCGAAAAGCTGGATGTTCAGATGTCCATTCTTGAAAAATAATTGTGATTCTATTTTTTTTGAGTACCCAGCTGTTGAATCGCCTTTTCGGCTGCCTTTTTTATTTCTGTATTTTTTTCTTCCGCCATCATTTTTTCAAGCCCTGCAGTTACATCCGGATCTTTGAAATTATTTTTCATAAGTGTGTTGACCGCAGCCAATCTAACTTCCGCAACCGGATCTTTTAAGGTTCGTGTAAGGGCTATGGTAGATTCTTTGTTTCGGTAACCGATTTTGCCCAGAGCAATTGCCGCTTCTTTTCTGAGATTTTCATTGCTGGCTTCCAGCACACTTGTCAACGATTGAAGAGCGTATCTTCCTTCCGTACCGATATTACCCAGAGCTTTGGCAGCATTGATGCGGACCTCCGCGTCTTCATCTTTGGTCAAGGCATATGTTAAAGCCGGAGCGGCATTTGTTACATGTTTTCCCATATTGGACAGAGCTTTGGCAGCATAACCTCTGATGAGGGGGTCCGGATCTTTCAGGGATCGCGCAAGAACATCAATTGCCAGTTTTGAGGAGGGGTCAGCCTTGCTCATGGCAAAAGCAGCCTGTTCGCAAATAAAGACGAGTTTTTCATTCGCAAAAGTATCTGCCAGCATCGGCATGGCTGATCTTGAGTCTTGCCCGAAAAGTCCAAGGGCTTGAGTTGCCGACACACGAACCTGGATATTGGGATCTTTTAACGAAAGGTCGATTATTCCGGGGATTGCCGCCTTTGCCTCTTTCCCAAGCTTCGGGAGTACCAGGCAGATTTCTGACCGGATCAGAGGACTCCAATCTGATAATAGATTGGTCAGCGCCGGCACAGCCATTTCAGCATCACGCCCGATTTTGCCAAGTGTACGGATTGCTTCAATTCGAGTGTAAACATATGAGATCATGTAATGATCATCATTTTTGATAACCGTGATTAATGCCGGCACAGCTTTTTTGGCTTTAGGGCCCATTTCTCCCAATTCTCGTGCAGCTTCTTTTGCCCTTGACCAGCCTTCGGATTGAAGTGAGTTCACAAGGATCAGGACAGGCAGGTCCGGATCAAGTTCGGAACCAATATTTTCAAGCGCTTTGGCAGCTTCTTTTTTTACTTCATAATGTTTGTCGTTTAATGCCAGTTTCAAGGCTGGAACAGCTTCTTCCGCTTCCGGTCCGATATTTCCCAATGCCTTGGCTGCTTCCTTGCGTATGAACCAGTCTTTGTCTTCAAGTGCGTTCAGCAATTTTGGGATGGCTTCAAGCTCCGCCATTTCTTCTTTTGATTTTAAATCATATTTTTTTTGCCAGGGAGTACAGCTTGTCATGATGGTCATGATGATGAGCAGACAGGCGAGGAAGAAAAAAATAGAAGTCCGTTGGGATGTCAAAGGATTGTCTTCTCGGTTTACCAGCATTCAATAACCTCCATGAAAACCTAATCGGCCAAAAAAAACGAATGCAAAAATCACCTCGCTAAAGAGGGATATTTGTATAAATAATGTGGTCTTGACTGATATACCCTTCACTATCTTCAACTTGGAATCGAAACATTCTTTCATAGCCAGGGCCGTCAACGATATAATAATCTTTAATTTGTAAAAAATATTCGATATGCGTTTCAGTTTCAACCTCAGTAAATTGATCCTCGGTGACTACAATGTCCGGTTCGATGTCTGTCGGGATGGAGTACCGTCGCGGTCCATCAAAGGGGGTAATGGGAAAAAATTGGTTACTTCCGAACTCATAAAAAATTTCCTCGCCATAGTAAGGAATCTCCCCTTTTTCCGGGTCCGGGCATCCCAAGCCCTCACAATATATTGGTTCCGGAACGGTTTTTATATCCATTGGTGTATATTGATTGACAATAACCGAAACAGCAACATCTTTTGAAGCAATAAAGGAGATTTCAAATCCAATTTGTTGCCCTTCCCTTGGAGTGATGGTGATGTTTCCGTCGATCATTTTGGTTTCAACATCATTGCCTTGGGCATCAATTAATCTTGCGGAAGTGATTTTCGGTGTAACGCTTTCCCGAAAGTTTCGGCTGGTATCTGCGTCTGAAGTCGAGCTGTCTGATCCACAGCCGGTAATGGCAAGGAAGATGAAAAAAATGCACAGAAGCAGGTTCGCGGGCTTGTTATGTTTTTTTTGAAAAAGATGTAATTTCATTTGTTCCATGTACTTTTTAATAGGGTTTTTCCGCGAATGACGTTCCTGTAACACTGATTTTTTGTTGTTGTATTATAATTAAATAACAAATTGTTACTAAAAGTAAATAATCATCTGCTATTAAACAATGTTCATATATAATAATTGCGTTTTTGTCAATGAAAATACAAATGATCGGATATACAGACAGGAGAATATTTTCATAAATACATAATCCTGTCCTGATTTTTTCCCCTTGCAAAAGTTCTTTCTTTATGCAAAAAAATCAAAATCAATCGCTGTTCCAGTTTGTTCCATGTAAGCTACATTTTGTGGTTACGGTTACCCAATGATTTGATGATATCAAATCAATTGCACCAGAATCGTAAT
>CAYTGW010000011.1:4324-12542 GCA_964437395.1 uncultured Desulfocicer sp. | reverse complement strand
AATTACATAATCCTATCCTGATTTTTTCCCCTTGCAAAAGTTCATTCTTTATGAAAAAAATCAAAATCAATCACTATTCCAGTTTGCTCCATATTTACGGTTACCCAATGATTTGATGATATCAAATCAATTGCACCAGAATCGTAATTGCTTGTATAGACATTCGACAACCCATAGAAATTGCATATTGTATTGTGCTTCCCAGAAAGTGAACCTATAAACTGTAAAGGAGAAAGAGAATATGAAACTTGTCAGATTCTTTTTTATGAGCTTGGTATGGGTTTTTTTGGCGTATGGATTGGTATTTGCCGGGACACTGGACGATGTAAAGGCAAAAGGTTTTATCCAGGCTGGGGTAAATGGCGATCTGTTTGGTTTTGGAAAACCGGATGAAAAGGGTGTGTGGAGAGGGCTTGATGTGGATACAGCCCGAGCCATTGCGGCGGCTGTTTTTGGAGATGCCGGTAAGGTGCAATTCACACCCTTGACAGCCAAAACAAGATTCACGGCACTGCAATCCGGGGAGGTTGACGTTCTGACCCGGAACTGCACCCAGACATTAAGTCGGGATACGGCAATGGGGCTGGATTTTTGTCAGGTGAACTATTATGACGGTCAGGGTTTTCTGGTTTCGAAAAAACTGGGTGTGAAAAGTGCCAAAGATCTTGATGGAGCTACGGTTTGCGTTCTGCCAGGTACAACCACGGAATTGAATGTGGCGGATTTTTTCAGAGCCAATAACATTAAGATGAAACCTGTTGTGATTGAAAACACAGCGGAACTTGCAAAGGCATTTTTTTCCGGACGCTGTGACTGTTTGACATCTGATGCATCCCAGTTGGCTGGTAACCGGGCTGTTTCACCAAACCCGAAAGATTATATCATTCTTCCCGACATTATTTCAAAAGAACCTCTTGCACCGGCCGTTCGCCATGGGGATAACCAATGGAAGGATATTGTGAATTATTCCATTCTGGCTATGATCAATGCGGAAGAGCTGGGAATTACATCCAAAAATGTGGATGAGATGCTGAAGAGCAATGATCCCAAGATTCAACGGTTCCTTGGTATTACTCCGGGGAATGGCGAGGCGCTGGGTCTTGATGAAAAGTTTGCCTATCATATCATCAAGCAGGTTGGCAATTATGGAGAAGTTTTTGAACGAAATGTCGGTGTAAATTCCTTGCTCGGTATAGAAAGAGGGTTGAATGCTCTCTGGACCAACGGCGGATTGATGTATTCGCCACCATTTAATTGAATATCATTCCTCGAGAATCATCACTTGTTCCGGATTCGGGAGCAGAATGTGCAATGGCATAACAGGCAGACGCGTCAAACCGATGCGTCTTGCCTTTTTCATCAATGATGCAATGAAAATACTGTGAGGAATGACAGGAAAACAAAATAGTAAAACCTCAGGCAAGGTGTCATTCTGGAATGATCCAACCAAGCGATCTGTTCTGTACCAATTGGGAGCCTTGTTGCTGATTGGTCTTTTAGGGTACTATCTTTTTTCCAATATCACACACAATCTTGAACGCCAGTCGATTGCTACCGGATTCGGTTTTCTGCAAAAAGAGGCTTCTTTTGAGATCGGAGAATCGCTGATTTCGTATTCAGCGGCGGATCGATATGCCAGAGCTTTATGGGTCGGCATACTGAACACCTTGCTGGTTTCATTTATCGGTATCATTCTGACCGTCATACTGGGTACGGTTATCGGAGTGTCCCGTCTTTCGAAAAATTGGCTTGTATCCCGTTTGGCTGCTGTTTATATCGAAGTACTCCAGGATATCCCGGTATTGCTGCAATTGTTTTTCTGGTATGCTTTTTTTTATGAAATCCTTCCCTCTCCCAAACAGGCCCTGAACCCGGTTGGTGGGATTTTCCTGTGCAATCGGGGGTTATCTTTTGTCATCCCCGTATTCCATTCCGCACACATTTATATGGCCATTGCGTTTGGCATTGCTTGTCTGGCCGCAGCGTTTTTAAGACGCTGGTCAAAACAGCGGCATGAAAAAACAGGAGTGCCTTTTCCTTTATTTCGAGTTTCTTTGGCGCTTCTTATCGGGTTCCCTTTGCTGACCTGGTGGTTGAGTGGCGCGCCAACCCAGATGGATGTTCCGGAATTAAGCGGGTTTAATTTTCAGGGCGGTGCCAATATCAGCCCTGAATTCACCGCACTTTTGCTCGGGCTTGTCTTATATACGTCGGCGTTTGTCGCAGAGGTGGTAAGGGCTGGAATTCAATCCGTCAGTCATGGTCAGACCGAAGCAGCAATGGCGTTGGGTTTAACACCCGGTCATATTCTGAATCTTGTTATTCTGCCACAGTCGCTGCGCGTGATCATACCACCCTTGACCAGCCAGATGCTGAATCTTACAAAGAACAGCTCATTGGCTGTTGCTATCGGTTATCCGGATTTTGTTTCCGTTGCCGGGACGACCATTAATCAGACCGGACAGGCCATTGAGGGAGTGGCCATGATCATGATTGTTTATCTTTTTTTCAGTCTGCTGACATCCGTTTTTATGAACTGGTACAACAAGAGAATCGCACTGGTTGATAGATAAATGAGATTTGAAAATCAAAAATATAAATCAATATCGGCTGAAAATGTCAAACCGCCTGCAGTGAATATCGGCCCGATCGGCTGGATCAGGACAAATCTTTTGAGCAGCTGGTTCAATTCAATATTGACCGTTATTACCATTTATATTCTTTGGAAAACCATCCCACCTTTCATTCAATGGGCCTTTGTGGACAGTTTGTGGTTTTCCACTGGTGCAGAATGTCATGAAGCCGGGGGTGCATGCTGGTCGGTTGTTTCAAAAAATTTCCGCTTTATTCTTTTCGGCTTTTATCCCCATGATCAGCAATGGAGACCGCTTTTGGCAATGGGGATACTGATTGGTTTGTTGTTTTTCAGCCGGAATCGGGATCACTGGAATAAATATCTGGCGTATAGCTGGATGCTTGGACTGTTCCTGATGGGTTTTTTGATGAAAGGGGGCATTCTGGGATTGGTTCCGGTTGAGAGTATCCAGTGGGGAGGGCTTCCCCTGACCCTTATCCTTTCTGTTTTCGGGCTGACAGCAGCCTATCCCCTGGGTGTTTTATTGGCATTGGGAAGACAATCCAGACTGCCCATTATCCAGTCTCTGTGTATTGTCTATATTGAATTGATCCGTGGGGTACCGCTGATCAGTCTTTTGTTCATGTCATCCGTTGTTTTTCCACTGTTTTTCCCGGAGGGGGTCACTTTCAACAAGATAATACGCGCGCAGGTTGCAATTATTCTGTTTACGGCAGCCTATATCGCAGAGGTGGTTCGTGGGGGATTACAGGCAATGGAGCGGGGACAATATGAGGCAGCAGAATCGATTGGATTGAATTATTACCAGACCATGCGTCTTGTGATTCTCCCGCAGGCGCTGAAGATTGTGATTCCGCCATCTGTGAGCATATTGATCTCGGCTTTTAAAGACACCTCCCTAGTTGTGATCATTGCTCTTTATGATCTCCTGAAAACAACCCAGTCAACCCTGACAAACCCGGAATGGATGGGGTTCTCTGCCGAGGTATATCTTTTTATTGCAATCATCTATTTTATCTGTTGTTTTTTTATGTCCAATTACAGCCGGCGTTTGGAGCGTGAGTTGAATCGGTCCAACCGGTAGTCTTGCCGCTGGATCAGAAAGGTTTTTTTACATACAAAATGTCAGGTTAACCGGAAGATCCATATCTGGATAGCCTGGGAAAAATGAGAATCCAGAGATATACCATGAGTCAGGAAAAATTGGACAAAGCGGATGGATTGCAATCCAGCGAGGCGATCATTGAAATTCAAAACCTGCATAAGTGGTACGGGGAGATGCATGTTTTAAAAGATATCAGCCTTACGGTTCGAAAAGGAGAACGGATTGTTGTTTGCGGCCCTTCCGGTTCGGGGAAATCAACCCTGATTCGCTGTATTAACCGTCTTGAGGAACATCAACGGGGAAGGATCATTGTTCATGGCGTTGAACTCAACAATGATTTGAAAAATATAGAAAAAATTCGAGCTGATGTGGGAATGGTGTTTCAGCATTTCAACCTGTTTCCCCATTTGACCATACTTGAAAATTTAACACTCGGGCCTATGTGGGTGAGAAAAGTCCCGAAAAAGGAAGCCCTGGAAACAGCAATGTATTACCTGGATAAGGTTCATATCTCCGAACAGGCCGAGAAGTATCCGAGTCAGCTTTCCGGTGGTCAGCAACAGCGGGTGGCCATTGCCCGCAGTTTGTGCATGAAACCGAATATCATGCTTTTTGATGAGCCAACCTCTGCCCTGGATCCGGAAATGGTGAAAGAAGTGCTGGATGTTATGATCAGTCTAGCCCGTGAAGGAATGACCATGATTGTGGTAAGCCATGAAATGGGTTTTGCTAAGAGTGTTGCCCATCGCGTGTTGTTTATGGATTTTGGTCAGATTCTGGAAGCAAACACACCGGAAGAATTTTTTGGAAATCCCCAGCATGAACGTTCCAGGCTGTTTATCAGCCAGATTCTTCATTAAAAGTTCAGATAGAATGAAACAGATAACCTCTTCCATGGTTTATGGCGATTGCAACAAAGGTTCCGAAACCTCTCTGCATTTTATTGGTTTTTATGGATAGAGGCAAAGAAATACCTGCGGAAAGGAGTTCCGGCAGTGTTCATCAGAAAAACACCTGAAACAATAAAACCAGCTCCGACCAGCAGGGAGATCGTGATGGGTTCATCCAACAGGAAAAAAGCGAGCAACACCGCACTGACAGGAACAAAATTGATAAACTGGCTGGCGGTTACAGGCCCGACTTTTTTAATTCCTTCATAGTACCAGACAAATCCGACAGCGGTTCCAAATAACCCCAGATAGACAATACAAAGCCAATCCATCCCTGTATAGGAAGGGATGTGGGTGATCATTCCCTCTGTGATTGCAGGGATCATAAGGCTTATCATGCCGGCTACCGAGGCATAGGTGATGGATATCAGGGGAGATAGTTTTGTTATCAAGGTTTTTCCGATCAATGAGAATGCTGTCCAGCTCAGGACACATCCAAAAATAAAGAGTTCTCCCCATCCCAGATGATTGGAAAAAAGGGTTAACAGCTCCCCTTTTGATATTACGATGATGGCTCCGGTTGTGGAAAGTAGGATTCCGATTGTTTTGGCTAAGGTTATTTTTTCCCGGAAAAAAAACACAGAAAAAAGGGAGATAAAAATCGGATTTGTTGCAATAATCAGGGCAGCCCTTCCGGCAGGGATTCTTTGCAGTCCATAAAAGAAACATACATTGTAAAAAAAAATGCCGGTCAGACCCAGCAATATGATGGCAATGAGCTGATTCCGTTTGACAGGCGGAAACCTGCCTTCCACATTCCGGGTGATGAGCAACAGGAGGCTGGATGCGACAACAAATCGAAGAAAGGCGGCTGAAAACGGTCCCATGTGATTGGCTATGATTCTGCCGGCAATAAAGGTTCCTCCCCATATAAAAGCTGTGGTCAGTAATTTCAGAAAAATGATCATGGATTGACTCTATACCATATTCCGGATCAGGTGAATCGATTTTGAGCAAATCGGCTCTTTGAACCGGAGTTCAATGGCTTTTTGGAGCATATCAAAGGAGATCACCTTGTTCATCCCGGCCAGCACTGCAAGAGATGCCAGCGCCCAGTCCTGGGTTTTGATTCCTTTTTCCTTGAAATCAACCGGAAAGACCGAGGCATTGCAGGAAGGGATTTTCACATTCTGTTCATGGATAATAATCGTATCCGGTGTTGTGTTATTAAACAAATACTTCCGGCGTTCAACCCCTTCCGAAGAAAGTGCAAGGATAATGGAAGGGGTATCAATGCCGGTGTAATCGATCTGATCCGGAGATAATATCAGTTCTGTGATAGAGGGACCGGTCAGAACCGTTATGTTGTATTCATTTTTTTGGGATGCGTTGAGTCCGGCAGTCAGTCCGGCAAGACACAAAATTTCGCCTGCACTTAAAATTCTCTGGCCCGCACTTCCTAAAATGACGATCTCCTGTCTGATGGGCTGAAGCGGTTTGAAAACAGGAGATATCGTGATCGGGTTTCCAACCGGTGGCTGGTTTTTGGATAATTCCTTATAATGACGGTGATACTCTTTCCGGGGAGTGCTGGATATCGTATGATTATTATTTTTGGCTGAATGGTTTGAAACAAGTGTTTCTATTTTTTTCGGTGTAAGCCTGTTTTTCTGGACATATCGTCCGGTACAGATTCCATAAATATCCACAACCGAAAAACCTGGAAACCGGATGGCCTTTTCCAGTTCTTTGTCCAGATCTGTCTGGTATCCGGAGCATCGTATTACATATTCAGCACCCGCAGACCGGGCGACTTCACAGATGTCGATCGGGTTTTCGAGTTGGTTCAGAAAGCCGGATTCAACAACAGCATCCGGGGGTGTTGTGGCGGAAAACTGACCTCCGGTCATACCGAAATTAAAGTTGTTCAGGATCAGCAGGGTAATATCCAGGTTCCTTCGACAGGCTGCAAGAAGATGAGCACCACCGATTCCAAGCCCACCGTCACCCATGGTGGTGATTACCGTTAATTCAGGGCGGGCCATTTTAATTCCGGTTGCATAGGTTAATGCTCTTCCATGGAGTCCGTGAAAAGCATGGGTGTGAAAAAATGTGTCAAAAAGCCCTGAGCACCCGATATCGCTGATGATGGCGATCTGATTTCCGGTAAGCCTCATATTCTGGAAGGATTGGTCCAGCATCTGAACAATTTTTTCATGGGTACAACCTGGGCAAAAAGCTGGAGGTCTGTTTTGATTGAGAAGGCTATCCATGTCTTAAAAATTCCTTGATTTGTGAGGGTGTAATCAGACGGCCGTTCATCTGTCCGAGGAACTGGACCGGGATGCCGGGAAGGACGCGTTCAACTTCTCTGACGTATTGGCCAAGGTTCATTTCCATAACAACGACCCTTTTCATTCCTCCGGCATGTTTTTGGATGAGATCCAGTGGGACCGGCCAGAGGGTTTTTAGAATCAGCAGGGAAAACGGTCTCCCGGATTGTTTTTCCTCCCTATGTGCCTGTCGTGCGGATCTGGCCGTGACACCATAGGTTATGAGGAGGGTGGTTGCATCTTTTTCAGGATGGGCTTCATAAAAGAAATGATCTGATGAGATGTTTTTCAGTTTTTCGGCCAAACGGGTTCGATTCATTTCGATCGCTTTCGGGTCATTGGTGATATATCCGTCTGGTCCGTGTGTGGAAGAGGTTTGTCTTACCGGAATGCTGCTGCCAATGGGCAGAAAATCGGGAACTCCGGTATCTGAATGCACAGCAAAGGGCTGAAACCCGGTTGGTTGAGATGCTGTTTTTCGGGATTCGATTTCAGGAATGGTCAGACCCTGGATATCAACGCTTTCCCGGGTCATTCCGATCTCCTTGTTGGAGGCAATGAACACAGGGCAGCGAAATTTTTCTGCCAGATTAAATGCGTGAATTGTTAATATGAAGCAATCGGTTATATCGGTTGGAGACAGAACGAAGACCGGCAGGCCTCCGCTGTTTCCCCATCGAAGAAACTGTATGTCTCCATCTGCTCCAAGGGTGGCAGACCCTGTGGATGGTCCCAGCCGCTGAACATCCACAATCACAATGGGAATTTCGCTCCCGATTGCGAACGAAATCTGTTCGCTGTAAAGGCTGATTCCAGGTCCTGAAGTAGCCGTCATGGTTTTCATCCCGGCCATAGATGCTCCAAGACAAAAGCCAATGGATGCGATTTCATCTTCCCCCTGCATGCAGATTCCTCCTGCAGGTGGTAGAAGTTTCAGCATGGTGTTGAAAATGGTTGTTGCAGGAGTGATGGGATACCCGGCAAAAAAATTGCACCCGGCAATCACTGCTGCCCTTGCAATTGCTTCATTCCCTTCCATAAAAGATACAGTCATAGGGACCTCATTGAAGAATTTTTTTGGAAGTACTTGCGATAACTGTAAAAAATGTAATACCGTATGAACAAATATTGAGAATGGGTATACCGGACATTATGGTCAAAAGATGCTTTTATGTCAATACGATATTCGAATTTTGGATAAGAAAAAACTTGAGTTTTTAACTATTTTTAAGGATAATCGTCAGAACAGAAGGTGGCCCAAAAACAATCCTTTGTTTCTCAGATACAGCTTATC
>CAYTGW010000011.1:0-4314 GCA_964437395.1 uncultured Desulfocicer sp. | reverse complement strand
AGTGATTCAGAGTGATCTAGATTTTTTGTGCTACAATGTGGTATTTATTGGTGGTAATGTCAATATCTGGAGAGATTGTTATGAATCGAAACACATTTGTGAGCCTCCGCAAAAAACTGGGTAAGACGCAGGCACAGATGGCTCAGCTTCTGGGGGTATCCATAAAAGCAGTGCATAGTTATGAACAGGGTTGGCGCACTATTCCCGCACATGTCGAACGTCAGTTGTTTTTCCTGACATCCAGGGTTTTTGAAGAGGTCAATCCGGAAAAACAATGCTGGGTTATTAAAAAGTGCCCGAAAGATCGAAAATATAACTGTCCGGCCTGGGAGTTCAAGGCAGGGAAGTTGTGCTGGTTTATTAACGGCACGATATGTGCCGGACATGCATATAAAACATGGAAAGAGAAAATCCAAATTTGTAAAATCTGCGAAGTGATGTCTGCCGGATTTGATTTTGTGGAGAAAGCTTCCGAATAAAATCGTCGTAAAGGCGGTGAAATGAGTGAGTATATCGAGCATGACAGGGCAGGAAAGAGTGTCGGACAAGTTGAAAAAAAGTTTTATACCTTTTCGGAATCATCTGAAAAGATGGTGCTTGAAAACGGCACTCATTTTGGACCCCTTACACTTGCCTATGAAACCTGCGGTACACTGAACTCGGACCGGACAAATGTGATTCTGGTTCTCCATGCTTTGACCGGTGACTCCCATATGGCAGGCGTGTATTCCGGAGAGGATGCTAAGCCCGGATGGTGGGATATCATGATCGGGCCCGGAAAGGGTATTGATACAGACCGGTTTTTTGTAGTCTGTTCCAATATCGTGGGGGGATGCATGGGCTCTACAGGTCCTTCTTCCATGAATCCGGAAACAGGAAAACCATATGGCATGGATTTTCCGGTATTGACCATCGGGGATATGGTTCGGGCTCAGAAAGCATTGATGGATCATCTCGGGATCAAAAAACTGTTGTCCGTTATCGGTGGGTCACTAGGCGGCATGCAGGTTCTGGAATGGAGTGTCCGGTATCCGGAAATGGTTCGTTCGGCAATCCCTCTTGCTACAACAACAAAGCATTCTGCTCTGGCCATTGCGTTTAACGAGGTGGCAAGGCAGGCCATCATGGCGGATCCGAACTGGTGCAAGGGGGGTTATTATTCCGGAAAGAAACCGGACTTAGGGCTTGCGGTTGCGAGAATGATTGGTCATATCACTTATCTGTCGGATGAATCCATGCGGCAGAAGTTTGGCAGACGGCTCCAGGATCAAAGCGATTTTTCCTATGGTTTTAATGCGGATTTCCAGGTAGAGAGCTATCTGCGATACCAGGGATCAAAATTTGTAGAAAGGTTTGATGCCAATTCTTTTTTGTATATCACAAAGGCAGCGGATTACTTTGACCTTGAACAGCAGCATGGCGGAGGATCCATTGTTCAGGCATTTTCAGGAGTGCCGGCAAAATTTCTGGTTGTTTCATTTACTTCAGACTGGCTGTACCCGACATACCAGTCCAAAACCATGGTGAAAGCAATGAAAAAGAACGGGATCAATGTCAGTTTCTGCGAAATTGAGGCAGACTGCGGCCATGATGCATTTCTTTTGCCGAATGAGAGGCTGACCCGGCTGATATGCGGTTTTCTGGAAGGGGTTTTCAATGATATCGGAAGGTGAGAACACAAGGTATGATCTGGGGATCATCGCATCCTGGATCAAACCGGAATCACGGGTTTTGGGGTTGGGATGCGGAGAAGGAGAACTGCTGTATTTTTTAAAAACAAAGAAGCAGGTAAAAGAGACAGGCATTGAAATCAAGGAGGATCGGGTTCGAACCTGTATTGAAAAGGGACTGTCTGTTTTACAGGGAGATATCAACGAAGAGATCCTTGACTATCCGCCTGATTATTTTGATTATGTGATTTTGAGTCAGACACTGCAGCAGGTGTTTGAACCGGAAAGCCTGATCTGTTCGATGATGAAAATCGGAAAACAGGCTATTGTCAGCTTTCCCAATTTCTGCCACTGGCGAATCCGGATGCAACTGCTTTTTTCCGGTAATGTTCCGGTTACGAAAGAGCTTCCCTATGAGTGGTATAACACACCAAACATCCGTGTACTGAGCATTAATGATTTTCGCAGATTTGTAGAAAGGTTAAATTTCAGGATTTTGAAAGAGGCCGCGATTGTATTGCGTGATATGAACCAGAAAGGGGATATCGTTACAACCTATCCCAATCTTTTTGCATCGTACGGAATTTTTATGATTGGTAAGCAGAAATTTATATAAGAAGAAGACAAGAGGATAGAAAATGAAACATCATGATAAAATGAGTGAGCAGCAGTGCAAGACAGGAGCAGATACCTTTTCATCTTATCGGAGAAAACTTCCGGAGATTACGGAGAAGATAATTGATAATTGCAGTGATAAGGAGTGCTATACGCATATTGATTATGATCCCATCCCGTCCAGCCAGTCTGTTATCGAGATTATTGATAAATTCAAACAGATCCTTTTCCCGGGCTATTTTTCAGCCGGCAAGGTCGATCCGGCCAATTTGAAATATAATATGGGTCAGACCGTTTCTCTTCTGTTTGATATCCTTTCTGAACAGATTGCAAACAGCATCCGGCATGATTGCCTGCGATATGAAAGTGAGTGTTCAGATTGCTGCGATAGAGGCCAGGAGATTGCATTGAAAGTTCTGGATTCCATACCCGAGATCAGGAAGGTGCTGGCATCCGATGTCAAAGCGACCTTTGATGGAGATCCGGCAGCTTTGAGCCATGATGAAATCATATTCAGCTACCCGGGAATATTTGCAACAACTGTTCAACGGGTAGCACATAAATTATTCCAGTACGGAGTCCCCCTGCTTCCCCGGGTGATGACCGAGCATGCCCACAGTGTTACAGGGATTGACATCCATCCGGGAGCAAGCATTGGTGAAGGGTTTGTCATTGACCATGGAACAGGGGTTGTGATCGGCGAGACGGCAGAGATCGGAAAAAATGTTCGGATCTATCAGGGAGTGACCATCGGAGCACTGTCCCTGCCGCCGGAGGCTGGAACAAGATTCCGGGGGAAAAAGCGCCATCCAACCATCGAAGAGAATGTCATTATTTATTCCGGCGCAACCATATTGGGAGGAGACACCATCATCGGAGCGCGTTCGGTGATTGGCGGAAATGTATGGATTATCAAATCGATTCCACCGGATACAAAAGTACTGATGGAAGAACCAAAGTTGATTTATAAGTAAAGGAGGAGTCATGAACATCTTTTCGAAGGTCAGCAATACGGTCGGTTCGACTCCCATGGTTCGTCTGAATAAACTCGGCCAGGGGATACATGCGGATATTATAGCCAAGCTGGAGTTTTTCAATCCACTGGGGAGTGTGAAAGACCGCATTGCAGGTTCCATGATAACCGCTGCGGAAGAGTCCTCTCTCATCAACAAGCAGACATTGATTGTCGAGCCGACCAGTGGGAATACAGGAATTGCCCTTGCCTTTATCTGTGCGGAAAAAGGATACAGACTGTGTCTGACCATGCCGGAAACCATGAGCGTTGAGCGCAGAAAACTGCTTGTTCATCTGGGAGCGGAATTGGTTTTAACGCCTGGAAAGGAAGGGATGAAAGGAGCAATCGCAAAAGCTAGAGAGTTGTGTTCTTCAAGGGAAAATTGTTTTATGCCGGATCAGTTCCAGAATCCTGCAAACCCTGCGATTCATCGGAAAACCACGGCGGAAGAGATCTGGTCGGATACAGATGGAACTGTCGATATCCTGGTTTCCGGAGTTGGTACAGGCGGAACAATCACCGGGGTTTCCCAGGTTATGAAGGAGAGAAAACCGGGATTCCGGGCGATTGCGGTTGAACCTGCGGATTCTCCTGTTCTCTCCGGAGGAAAACCAGGACCGCATAAAATTCAGGGAATCGGTGCGGGTTTTATACCAAGTGTTCTAGATCAATCCATTATCGACGAAGTTGTCACCATAACCAATGAGGAAGCATTTGAAACCGCAAGAATGCTTGCCCGATCCGAGGGTATTTTGTGCGGGATATCTTCCGGGGCAGCGGTCTGCGCAGCAGTCAAGGTAGCAAGGAGGGAGGATGCCAAAGGGAAAAGGATTGTTGTGATACTCCCCAGTACGGGAGAACGGTATATCAGTACGGATCTTTTCATACAATAAACCTTTCGGAGCTGCCATGAAATGGAATCAGGAGGCGGAAGATGCCGTAAAAAAAGTACCTTTTTTTGTCCGGAAAAAAGTTATCGGGCGAATCGAAAAGGAAGCGGCCATCGAAGGCAAG
>CAYTGW010000010.1:34249-36077 GCA_964437395.1 uncultured Desulfocicer sp. | reverse complement strand
GCTCGCCTGCTAAGCGAGTGTGCGGGTAACTCTGCACCCCGGGTTCGAATCCCGGTCTCTCCGCCATTAAAAGAGGGTAACCGTCATTATGTAGATATCATAATGACGGTTTTTTATTTTTCCATTTCTTCAAAGATAAGAATGATAGCTGGATTGTTTTCTTGATATTTATCATTATCTTGGTATTTTCCATAAACAAGTATGTATTTGTATATCATTGTAAAATTAGGCTGAGGAGACGAATGATGACTATTCAGGCTCAAATAAAAGCAGACCTGGTATCGGCGATGAAGAACAAGGATGAAGAAAGGAAAAACGCGATTCGGGTTGCGTTGGGAGAGTTTGGCAGAAATGATAAGAAGGAGTTGAATGATGAAGAGGCCATTCGGAGTTTAAAAAAATTGATCAATTCCGAAAAGGAAATGCTGGTGGCAAAAGGTATAAAAGATGACTCTATTTTTATTCAAATCCTTGAAACCTATCTGCCGAAACTGGCTTCCAGGGATGAAATATTGGATTGGATTCATCGGAATGTTAATTTTTCAGAATTTAAGAACAAAATGCAGGCCATGAAACCGATCATGTCCCATTTTGGTTCATCTGCGGATGGTAATGTTGTAAAACAGATTTTACAAGATATGTAGAATGTCTTCATGAAGAAGTTGTATAACAGGGGGGTTATTCTATTTTTTGCTTGTTGTTTTTATTCTTTTTTTTTAAACAGATCTTATCTTTCCGAACGATTGCACAGATTTTTTCATTATCCAACTCCTTGCAGTTTGTGTGAGCATAGAGCGGGCATTCTGGATGTTGCTTAGACAAATTTCCCCCTTAAGCCATTTCAGTCGATCTGAATCTGCTGAAACGTATTGGATGTTCGCGAAAACGTATACTCCAATACGTTGATTTGCTGATTGTGTCAAGGAAATAAATAGGTTATGCGAAAAATTGTCATAAAACAAATGTATACCACCAAGTGTATTGTAAAACACGAAAATAACAAAAGAGACTTCTGTGTCCTTATTGACATGGACGCGATTTTAATTATATAGCAGAAAATACTTGAAGGCTGGAGAAAACTCAAGAAGCCTATAATCAACTATGTTTTTCAGAAGAAAGCAATATCTTCAATTCATAGAACATTTTTAATTATGATAGGATGGTAAAATGAAAGATCCGTATACGTTAGGTGAAAGAGCCCAAAACTTTTCAGCCAGTTTGTGGATAAATAACGGGAAGAAAGTTCAAAAAAAACCTCAAAACCCCATTGCTGCAAGACAAGCGTTATATAATTCGGACTCAAGAACGGATAAGGTGTCTTTGGCTCAGGGGATGGTTTTTAATGATAAAGACCGTGTAAGAGTATATCATAGGGAAACGAACTCTTGGTATGATTCTGTAGAAGAGGCTGAAGCAAAAGGATACAGCCGTAAAGAGTGTGAGATATTTAACAATAAAAAAGGTAAAATTTTTCATTCTCCTGCTGTGTTTATTGCTCAGCAAAGAGCCCTTGAGAGATACAGAGACCAACAGTTTGGTGATGATCTGACCAAAAATCCAGCAGCATATGGAACACCGGTTGCACCTGCACTTCAAGTTGCCATTCAATTTGATGGAGAAGACATATATGGCAAAGAGGCGTATGACGCAGAAAAGACCATTTCATATCAAACTATTGGAATGGCAAGTGGATATAAACATTTGACAATTCCGGTACTCAATTCTGTTCGTCATTCTCTGGATCTCCCTTCTATTAATACCATTGTTATGGGAACAAATTTCTATGGAGCCTACGCTGCAACCTTTTATAATTTAAAACTTGTTCGAT
>CAYTGW010000010.1:21775-34239 GCA_964437395.1 uncultured Desulfocicer sp. | reverse complement strand
GAGAATATTGTTCAGATTCTCGTTGATAAACAGTTTTACAGTGAGCATGATATTGCATATCCGAATTTTGATCCGGATTTTGATCCGGACAGTGAAATTTACAGGATACTAAAAATGATTGGGGCTCCGCATGGTATTCAGAGTTCCCGCGGTAAAAAAGATAAATATGCATCCAGGCTGGCTTTTCATCATCTTTTCCTGGGAACCGGAGATCAACGATCTGAAATATTTAGTTATCTTGTTACAGAAAACCGAAATTCATTTCTGGCAATGCCGGACACCTGGTCGCATTTAACCGAAATGGCCAATGATAAATGTCTTCGAGAGGCACATGAAAAGGACAACCAGACATTTGTTACGATCGTCAGAGATTCCAGACATAAATTATCAGAAGCTCTCTCCTGGAATTGGATGAAAAATAGATCTGGAATGTTTGATATGGTAAATATTAACCATAAAGGCGCGGATAGAATGGGGGAAGACTATGGTATTTATGTGGTTCCTGTTCGCAATCAGAATATTGTTGGAAACGATGGACTGCCTGTAGAGGTCATCCGAATAAAGCATGGTATGTCAGATGAAGTTATTGCAAAAGTGGCAGATGCATTGAAAATAACGATTCAAAAATATCCGAGTGAACTGGGGCAGGCCAATCCGGATATTATTCTTGCCAAATAAAACCTTGATTGAATTTAAACAGGTTGTTAGGAAGGTGGTTATGATAAAACTGAGTAAAGGTTTTCTCCTTGCATTAACGATCATATTTTCCAGCAGCCTTACAGCCTATTGTATAGAGAAAGGTATTCCGAATTCAAGAAAGGCAGATAGCGGCATTGAAGATGAGATTAAGTGGCTTCAGGCAGAAGGGGTTGTTCTCACAGCCTCTAAAAATGAACAATCCATTTTACATGCTCCATCAGTGATTACCGTATATACGTCAGAAGACATCAAGCGCCAAGGAATTCGTAATGTCAATGAGCTGTTAGAGCGAACTGTCGGATTTATGCCTACACGAAACATAGCAAATCCATTGATTGGAACACGGGGAATTGTCGCAGGTGAGAATGAGCCGTTTCTTCTTTTAATTGACGGCCATAATATGAATAGTATTGTTGATAAAGGGCCTGACGATTATTTTATTTTTCCATTGATTTCCCATGTTAAACGGGTCGAGATTGTCCGCGGGCCAGGATCAACATTATGGGGCAGTGATGCTGCTCTTGGAATCATTCATATCATCACCAAGGATGGTGGGGATATTAATGGGTTGCAGACAACGGTTGATGGGGCGACTGAAGATGGATATCGATATGCCAATATATTGTATGGCAATAAAGAGGATGATGATCATGATGTGATGCTTTCTTTTACGAGCGCAAAATCGGATGGTTACCCTGAGAATGGATTTCGCCCGCATGAGAACTTTTTTAAATTAGGTCCGATGGATGAGATTAAGGATTCGTGGGAGCTTTATGGAAAAATGAAGCAGCGCCAATTCACTTTTACCGCAAGAGCCGCAGATCTCCTTGATTCCAGGTTGGATTCAACGCCGAACTGGTTTGATATCAATACTCCACTTCCAGCCGAATATAATCGTAAAAAGCATTATTATATCGACCTTGGACATAAAAAAGATATTTATAAAAACAGTTCCCTTGAAACCAGAATCTTCACAGACATGATGGAACGATGGCAAGGCCAGGCAAATCCGGTTGTTACATCCGGTTTAACCAAGCTGGAAGAATCTTACTACAGCAGAGAGACACGTTTGGGATTTGAAAGCATGCTGCGGGCAAGGGTGATGAACAGACATCAGGTGCTTTCCGGAGTAAGTATGGTTCAAACAGAGGTGGATCCCATTTATCAGAGCCTTCAATACCCCTTGCCTGAAGATACAACCGGGACGACAATGGAGGTTGTACCATTGGTGATTCCAGAAGATCGGGATGTAACCATGGCTGCCTATATAGAAGACAACTGGAGTGTATTTCAAAATCTGAACTTAATCTTTGGTCTGCGTTTGGATCATAATGATTTACGCGAAGAAAAAACAAAAGCGCTGCCCAGATTTGCATCGATTTTAGGGATCGGTCAGAATTGGACCACAAAATATCTTTATAACACAGGATATGTAAGACCGCCGGTTGCAAAAAGTTTTCTGGGTCAAAAGCCGCTTATAGATTCTTTTTATGTCAATTCTCAAGGAGAATGGGTAACGGCACCCACTCCTTGTATGGGTGTATCAGAATCAGAGGAGGTGGATTCTCATGATCTTCAACTTATCTATTCTACAAAAAATATCCATACAAGTGTTACCGGATATCATACGATCTTAAAAAATGCTTTCAATTACTATGGGTATCCTGTTACCGTCGATGGTGTTGACCATATTCTTTTCTATGTAAATTCAAATAATATTGTGACCAATGGTTTGGAGTGGGATGTACGCCATAAACTTCATAACATGGTGACCTGGTATGGGAATTATTCCCGGGTACTTCGATCAAAGATCGATAAGCTGGAAGGTTCGGCAAGTGGGGTTGCTTACAGTTTTGAAGGTCAGTTTCTGTTTGCCGATGATCGAACATTGCTTCATTTCCCTCACCAGATGTGGAATCTTGGGATCGATTTGAGTTTTACTCAAAATATTATGGCGAATCTTCATTACCGGGGATGGCACTGGATGACAGGCCAGGTTCCGGACAATTCAACAACCTATGAGACACTCGGTCCAGAGCATTTTGTGGATGTGACCTTTTTGTTCAGGGATGTGTACTGGAAAACCTTTGATGTATCCGTCTATGTAAAAAATATATTGGATAACGATGACTCAAAATACACACTTCCACTTGCAGGATATTGGCCGGCAAGAGGAAGATCTCTTGGTATGAAACTGAGCTATATATTCTAGCGGAAGTTTTTCTAAGAGTGGGAATTCATGCTTTAAGCCGGAAAAGACAAATGCAAGCCAATCGGAAATTGATTGGCTTGCAAAATGAAATATCAAGATTTTTTCTCTTCTTTTTCATCAAATGCAGATAGGATTGAATCGACTGTTGTTTTCTCTATCGTAAAAGAGTAATCATTTTGGGATGAAGTCGCCGGATATACCTCCTTATTATTTTCAATAGCAAAGATTGAAATGGAATATTCTTTAAGCCCTTTTAAATGCGCAGTGAAAATTGAATTTTTCAGTTCTTCCTTGGTTTTGTTTGTTAGGTAATTTTTGCAACGAAGGCCTGAGAGTGCTGAGAGGAAGTTGTTTATTTTCAGTTCCTCTATATTTTTTCCAGAAGCGTCCTGCCATACCAGTTTTGTTTCCGGTAATAGCTCTTTTTGATCCGGCGTTTTTGACTTGTTGGTGTTTATCTCAATAGGAATCTGTTTTTTCATAAATGCTATCTGCCTTTTTTCTTTTTCTATAATGACTTCCTGAATGTCATTCATGTTGAAGGACAGGGCTGTTTTATCTCTCAAATTGTCTGCTGTTTGATCAAATTTGGCTCTGAAATTATCTCTGGCATGGTAAACCCTGGGATCTTTTTCCAGCCGGATAAAGGTATGGTTAAAGGAGGGCGCAGTTTTCCCGATGTAAAATTCTCTTTTTTTATCATCTCCCGTATATGCTTTAACATGGATACGATTTTTTTCATCCAATTCATATCGAAGGTAATTTTCAGACTCTGAAACCAATGCGGTTACAGAAAGATTATTAACGATATCGATAATCTGATTGACAATTCCACTGTCTGCCAAGTACCGCTCCGGCATCATTAGCCATTTGTCATCCTTCCGAGTCAAAATAATTTTATTCGCATCCTTTGTTATTTCGATTTTGGAAATCGTTTTTTTTGGGATTTTGGAAATTTCGGGAAGCTGATAATGAATATTATCTGACTTATGAAAAGCAAGATATAGTAATAGTGCGACAAAAATAACGGCCAGTATAATATATTCTTTTTTCATCTTTATCCGTAACCTTTTTTCTATTATTTTCGTTATTCAAATGAATTAATTATTTTGGAATATCATCTGTATCTGTTTTTTCCTGGCATGTCGTTTGAACCACACGAAAAGACCGAAAAATGCAACCAGTATCGGCAATCCTGCAATATTAAATGTTTTAATAATGGATTTACTCAGCGCATCGGTTTCCAATAATGGATTTATGCGTTGCTCTTTGCTGCGCATCAAAGCAATGTCATTTCGATTGTTCAGATAGTCTATGGCATTCATGATAAAGGTTGTATTCGGTCCTTTTCCCTCTTCATCCAGAATATTGTTTTTTAACATTTCTGAGGATGCGAGAATAAAAATTTTTGCAGGCTTGCTTTTGGAGATAAATTTACTTTTTCCTTCAACGGTTGAAGGGTCGATCTCCGGTTTTTCTTTATCCTTGTTCTGGGGCCCAATGTTTTCAATATCTTTTTCTTTAGCTTCATCTGACTCTATGATTTTTTCCGGAATGGGCTTCCCATCAAAAAAGCTTTGGAATTCACCTTCCAGGAGATAGGCAAGAGGAAAGCTTTCTTTTTTGTCCTCTGTTCTTGGGGGACTGATAAACCGGGGATCCAGATTGATTCTTTCTTCCATCTCCCAGGATTTCTCTGAAGACGAAAAGAGCTTAGTCGCTACGATTGTATTATTTTTGAGTTTTTCTTCAATCAGTTGAAGAGGGGACATCTTGAAAGCGATCAAGCCTTTTATAGTTTTCATGAAAGGCAGCGCGTTATTGATATTTTCCTGCTGAATAATGGGAGCCAAATAGATTGGTGTTTCTCCCCCACCAAATTGTGCGGGTTTTTCTTGTTTATAGCAATTTTCATCCAGCACAAAGGATTTTTTTATTTGAATGCCATAATGATTGAGCAGTTTTTCAAGTCCGGTATTCAGTGGCAAATATGTTGGTCCCTGGTTAAATGCAAAAGGCTGTTGGTTTTGAGGCATTACTTCATTAAATGAATCTGTAAAAATAGCAAGGCTTTTTCCCTTCATCAAAAACTGATCGATTTGATATAATTCATAGTCGGTAAAATTTTCCGTTGGCCCGGCAATCACGAAACTATTAATGCTTTCAGGGATGTTTTCTTCTTTAAGACGGATATGCTTAAAAGAATAATTCTGAGATATCAGAGAATTGAAATTGGAAAGCCCCTCGGTTTGTCCTCCTTGCATTGGATTTGCCTGCGGATTGTTAAAAAGGCTCAATGTTCCGTGATCGGAAAGAAATCCAATGTTTTCATTAATATCGATTAAAGTTTCAATATTTTCATTCAACATGTCATCCAGATCCGCCATATCTATCAGTTGATATTTTGTACCGATGAGGGGAAACTGAAACATGCTCAGTAGTTGTATATCCATTGCCTTCTTGCCATATTTCATGACAAGGCCGATAATACCTGAGCCAGGTTGTATGTTTCGATTTGGGACTGCGGGCCATTTCAGGGTCATCAAGCCTTGCTGGGTTGCTTCTTTTACAAGCTCTGGATCCTTTGAGGGATCAAGATAGGTAAATTCAAGTTTGCCGTAGTTTTTCCCGTTCAACTTTTCAACTGCTTTTTCAATTTTAACGGGAAGCTCCGGAAGATCTTTTAACCCCATAAAGGGAGCAACTTGTTTCATGGAGGAGGAAAGATAAAGAGTAATATTTATTTTCTTTTTCAAGGCAAGAAGGGCACTGATTTTGTTGTTCATCTTTTGAATCGATGTTGTGATTTTATATTCAAGGCCATCTGCTGAGGCGATAGTCGGTATTTTTTCAATAATATCACCGTGAATAATTACAAGGCCCATATATGCATTTTTAAATTTTATCTCATCCCTTTCGATTGCCCGGATTTGAACCGGTGTGATTCCGTAGTTTCTGGCAAGATCCTGATGATCTTTGCTGGTTTCACTGCCATCCTCACCATCTGGGCTGATATCGTAAAATTGATAGTTGAAATAGTTATTGTGTTTACCTGCGTAAATCGAATATTCCTCAAGAAGATCATGAAGATACTGTTCTGTATTATTATAAGGCGCAGGAAGATTTTTAGTGAAAAAAACGTTGATGGTTAAGGGCTCTGAAAGAGTTGCTACTACTTTTTTACTTGCATCAGAGATGGAGTATATTTTATTGCTGGTTAAATCAACCCTTGAAAATAAGGTCGTGCTTACAACATTGAGTAGAACAATGATAATCAGATAGATAACAAATTTAATATATTTCCCGGATCTGTTTGTCGTGCCCATCATATTCTCCTTATTCCTTTTCTTGCATCGCAAGCTGTGCACCATAAAGGCTGATAAAAATTACGCTGAGAAAATAAATGATATCCCGAGAATCAATGATGCCTTTCGAGATATTCTGGAAGTGAAAATCTGCGCCTATGTAGCCAATTACACCAAGTATGGAACCAGGAAAAAGGAACAGCATTTTATCGATCAGTGTCAGGCTGAAACAGATGGCCATACCAATGATAAAAGCGATGATCTGATTCCGAGTAAGAGAGGAAGCAAACAAACCGATTGCCGTAAAGGCAACTCCCAATAGAATGGCACCGAAATAACCGCCAACAATCGGCCCCCAGTCGAGTTCACCAAGGAATGCTACGGTAATTGCATAGGCAAATGTCGGCACCAGCATCGCTACCACCATCGCACCACCTGCCAATAGTTTTCCGAAAATTACATCTTTGAACGTAACAGGCATGGTCAGTAAGATTTCATAGGAACCAATGTTGATTTCTTCAGAAAAAAGCCTCATGGTTATGGCCGGGATCACAAAAGAAAAAATCAGCGGCAGCAGTGAAAAAAAGTTCCTAAGGCTGACTTGGTTATACAGAAAAAATGTTGAAAAGAATAACCACCCGGTTGCAATAAGAAATACGGATATTACGATGTATGCAATCGGGGAGATGAAATAATCTTTGAATTCTTTATTCAAAATATGGGTTACCTGCCTCATATTAGTTCTCCTTGGTCAGTTCACGGAAAATGTTCTCCAACGATTTACCTTCTTGGTGAAAGTCAATCAATATCCATTCGGTTTCTTTTATTTTTTGATAAATCATGCCTCGAATATCATCTTTGCTTTTGCATGTGAGCATCAGACTCAATATCTCTGGATCATCTGAAGGAATCATATCCAAGTTCGAAATCCCTTCAACAGCCGTTAGTTTCTTTTTGATATGATCTTCGTTTGCATTCATCAAAGAAATTCTGATTCCATATTCCCTGTTACCGTTCTGTTTCAGGGATTCCGTGCTTCCATCTGCAACAATTTTCCCTTGATTGATGATAACGACACGATCACACGTTGCTTCAGCTTCACTCAGAATGTGAGTTGACAGAACAATGGTTTTTTCTTTTCCAATCTGCCGTATGATTTCACGAATCTCAACAATTTGGTTTGGATCTAACCCTGAGGTTGGTTCATCCAGGACAAGAATTTCCGGATCACTCATCATTGCATGTGCGATGCCGACTCTTTGTTTCAGACCTTTTGACAACTCGCTGATTGGCTTATGCATGATATTGTTAAGACCGCACAGGGAGGCCAATTTTTTTAATCTTGAAATTTTTTGGTCTTGAGAAAGACCACGAATATTGGCCACATAATTCAAATAGTCATATACCAACATACCGTGATAAAGGGGGGCAGATTCAGGCAGATAGCCGATCAGTTTTTTTATTTCAAGAGAGTTCTCCCAGATGGAAAAATCTTTTACGTGAATATTGCCGGATGTTGGCAGAAAAAATCCTGTCAACATCCTTAGGGTTGTTGTTTTCCCGGCTCCATTCGGCCCGAGCAAACCAAGTATTTCACCTTTCCGGATGTGGAGGTTGATTTGATCCACGGCACAAAATTCATTGTAGTACTTTGTCAGGTTTTCAACACGGATCATTTTTTTCTCCTTTTTATATGCTTATGAAAAATCGAAAAATATTGATTTTTCAATGAATGTCAAGTGCTTTTTTGTAAATTTCAAAATGTGTTGCTTGTAAGCTCACGAATGCAACTGGCAATGGTTTTTAATCATTCTTTTTGCCAAAGCAAGTCCTTGGTTGTAATTTTGTATTGTCCCGAGGTCTTGCGCCTTTCTTATGGTTCTCAGGATTTGGCCCAATCGAGGACCAGGCGCCATCCCAAGGGCAATCAGATCGTTACCATTGATCAGGCTTGTTTTCTCTATCTTTTCTCTGATTTCATGAAAATAGTTGTTGATCATGTTTCTTGACCAGGTCAGATGATGATCAATTGACGCCTTGCTGGATGCAGATCCAAGGGTGCTTTTACAGTCAGCCATTTCAATAATAACAAGAGGAATAAAATTGTCCCCTAATTTACGAATCCATTTTAAAACGGTTTTTTCTTTGACTTCGGGCCTGGATAAAAAAAGGATATGCATATGATTGTCCACCATTGATTCAAGAAATATCTGATCCTGTTTGGACATCTTTATTCTTTTTGACAGACTACAAATGATTTCTTGTCCTGCCCGGTCATGGTTGTGAAAAGTGATATCACCTGAATTTTTCTCTATTTTTCGGGTAACAGGTTTTCCGATATCATGGAGTAAAGCAGACATTTTCATCAGGACAAGACGATTGTTCATACTCAAAATGTTTTGAATTTGAATGGCGGATTCGGGAAAATAATGGTTCAGGTTAGATGTTATTTGTTCACAATTCTCAAGAACCATCATGGAATGATCCCATACATCAAGATGGTGGTGATCATTTTGTCCGCAACCCTTCATCTTTTTGATTTCAGGGAATATTATCTCAAGGAGGCCGATTTTATCCATATGGCGGATATGTCGGGCCGAGTGTTCAGTTGCGAAAATCTTAAAAAATTCAGCCATTATCCGTTCAATGGAACTGGATGAAATTATGGGAAATTGATCCTTGATCAGTTGTTTCGTCTTTTTTTCCAAACAAAAATCCAGCTCTGCGGAAAACCGAAAAGCACGAAGGATTCGCAATGGGTCGGACTGAAAAGCGTGTAAAGAGGAAATTCTGATCCGTCGGTTTTGAAGGTCTTCTGCGCCATTCAGGGGGTCAATAAATTTTTCAATCTGTCCCTTCCGATTGATCTGAACAGCAATAGAATTGAAGGTAAAGTCTCGTTCCTGAAGATCTTCGAAGATAGAGTTGTTCCGTAGCTGAACAATATCAAGAAAATCGTCTTTATTGTTACGATCGATAACACGATAACAGACCGCATTCTGTTTTTTGTTAAAGAGAACGATTGCACTATCATGATATTGTCCTATACGGTTTGCGGTTTCTTCTGGTTTTACACAAGCAATATCCACATCCTTTATTTCCCGATCCAGGAGATGATCCCGAACCGCCCCTCCGACAAGATAGAGGGGGGGCAGGTCTTCTTTTAACGGTGACAGCCATTTGTTCAATTTTTGTTCAATTTTGTTCAAAATATTTTTCTTTTACTGACGGGATTAATAATATACAATAAATAAACAATATCACAGGAGACCAAAGAACACGAATTGAAACATATAGCGTATAAAAAATCACTATCCAGTTACGCAAGTGTTTATTGTAACTTGACTTTTTAATACGAATCTTTTACATCCATTTCTTATTTTTTAAATAGTTGCTGAGATGATTGTCCGGTATCATTATTTGATAATAAAGAGTTTAAACTAATAGGGATATGATGCTCTCCGGTTTTGAAAAAATTGTTGAAGAGAGAATTCAAAAAGCACAGAAGGATGGGGTGTTTAAAAATCAAGAAGTTGAACTATATGATCTTTAAATTGAATTCAATTCGAAATACAACCGTGGAATTAGATATGCCTCAGTATTATTTGGAAAAGGTATCCAATGCCTTGGAATCAAAAGAGTGAGTTTCAACAGATATAGATGTTTTTCTAAAAATAATAATGAAACGTAAGGCAGTTTTTATCAATGAAACTGAAAGATAAAACCAATCAAGAAGGTATTCTTAAAAGTATTTTCACAGCATATTTTATTCTGGTACTCCATATTTTTTTAATTGCAGGGTTAGGGATCCTTGTTCTTTTTTTTCGAGGAATCATAAGTTACATGCTGTGGATTTTTTTAGGAGGTACAGGAGCCATAATTTTAATGGGGTACCTGACGCGAAAGCGAATGAAAGCTGAAGGAAAGTCGCTCAACGATATGTTGTCACTGCCCATGTTCAAAGGAAAATCAGTTGAAATCAGCGTATTGGGAGGACTCGCATCCCTAAAGATTGATAATTCAGGGAAGGGCAAAGAGATTGATACCCAGATTTTTAACGCAAAAGGCCTTTTAGAGGATCCGGAAACAGTTCATATCCGGGAACTGACAACGCTCGTCCACATGCTTGATAAAAATCTGATAACCATTGATGAGTATAATAAGGCCAAACAGAAAATATTTAATTCATGAATAGATTAAAAGTTGCCCTTCTTTCTGGTGGTATTTCTTCTGAACGCGATGTGTCATTAAAGAGCGGCGATCAGGTATTTGATGTCCTGGATAAGACAAAATATCAGATCTCCCGTTTTGATCCGAAATACGATCTTGGTAAACTTGTCGCTGAAGCAGAACAAATTGATGTTGCTTTGATTATCCTTCATGGTCCTCATGGAGAAGATGGTACGATTCAGGGGCTTCTTGATCTTCTGAACATACCCTATCAGGGCACGGGTGTGCTTGGAAGCGCTCTTGCAATGAACAAGATGGTTTCAAAGCAGATCTACGAACAGGCCGGTCTTATGACTCCTCCCTATCAGGTATTCAACAAAGGGGAAGACATTAATTCAAATCAGATTGTTCGGAAGCTATGTTTGCCTGTTGTTGTGAAGCCGGTAAAGGGCGGGTCCAGCATCGGGATGAGTATTGTGAGATCTGAAGACGATCTTCTATCTGCCGTTGATATTGCTTTTCAACGCGATGATACGGTTATTGTTGAAAAGTATATCAAAGGTATTGAAGTGACAGGGGGGGTTCTTGGCAACAAAGAGATAATCACCCTTCCGGTTGTTGAAATCATTCCGAATGAAGCATATGATTTTTTTAACTATACAGCAAAATACACACTAGGAGCCACCAATGAGATCTGTCCTGCCCGTCTGAGTGAGCAGTTGACGGAAAGGGTTCAAGAATGTGCCAAGATAGCACACAAGGCACTATATTGCGATGATTACAGTCGGACAGATATGATTGTGGATGGAGAGATTGTATATGTTCTAGAGACAAACACCATCCCCGGAATGACAAGCACAAGCCTTTTCCCACTTGCTGCGAAAACAGCGGGAATCCCTTTCGGGCAGTTGCTGGATAAGTTGATTGAGTTGTGCCTCGAACGGTCAAGAGGAATATTGTAATTTCCCGGTTTGGGAATAGATGCTCGAACGGAGGTCTTATGAAGATTCTGGTGATTGGAAGTGGTGGCAGAGAACACGCCCTTGTATGGAAAATCGCAAAAAGTCCAAAAGTAACAAAAATTTTTTGCGCTCCTGGGAATGCGGGTATTGCGGATCTGGCCACATGTATTCCGATCAATGCAGAGGATATTCATAAACTTCTTGAGTTTGCTAAAAAAGAAGGTATCGATCTCACGGTAGTTGGTCCGGAAGTTCCTCTTACAAAAGGAATTGTGGATATTTTTGAAAAGCAGGGATTAAAAATTTTTGGTGCATCCAAGAAAGCAGCTGAACTTGAGGCAAGTAAATCGTTTGCAAAAAAATTGATGAATAAATACAATATCCCAACGGCAAAGGGGAAAACATTTACTTCTCTTTCAAAAGCAAAACAATATCTTGATTCAGTGGGAACGCCCATTGTGATCAAAGCAGATGGCTTGGCATCTGGTAAGGGAGTTTTTGTTTGTGCTACTGAAAAAGACACGAAACAAGCCTTAGATGAGATTTTTACAAAAAAAGCATTTGGAGATGCCGGAAAAAAAGTGGTGATTGAGAAATGTTTGAAAGGAGAGGAGGTTTCATTCCTTGCTTTTACGGATGGAAAAACCATTCTTGCCCTGCCGTCATCCCAAGACCATAAGGCAATTTTTGATGATGATAAAGGCCCCAATACTGGTGGAATGGGAGCCTATTCTCCAGCACCTGTTGTAACCGAATGCCTTCATCAAAAAATTATGAATGAAGTGATGATTCCAACTGTCAGGGCGATGTCGGCAGAAGGTAGAAAGTACAAAGGAGTGCTTTATGCCGGTCTGATGATCGATAATGATAACATACAAGTTCTTGAATTCAATGCCCGGTTTGGTGATCCTGAGGCCCAGCCCCTGCTGATGCGACTGAAAGGTGATATCATTCCGATTATGGAGGCAATTTCGGAAGAGCGCCTTCATGAATGCGCTCTGGAAATTGATGACCGGGCAACGGTTTGTGTTGTTATGGCTTCCGGGGGATATCCCGGCCCCTATCAAAAAGGAATGCCGATTTTCGGGCTCGATAAGGTGAAACGCATGCGAGATA
>CAYTGW010000010.1:0-21765 GCA_964437395.1 uncultured Desulfocicer sp. | reverse complement strand
TCTTATTTTTTTCATGCAGGAACCAGTAAAAATAAGGATATGATTGTTGCTACCGGAGGTCGTGTCTTAGGGGTGACATCCCTTGGAGATACTGTGGAAAAAGCGATTCAAAAATCGTATGATGCTGTTTCGAACATCGATTGGAAAGGTGTTTATTTTCGTAAAGATATTGGACAGAAAGCGGTGAAACGTATTGCCCGAAAGCCTTTGGTAGGTATTGTAATGGGGAGCGATTCAGACCTCAAGGTTATGGAAGAAACCATGGCTGCCTTGCGTCAGTTTGGTGTTCCTTTTGAGATTACAGTAGCCTCCGCGCACAGAAGTCCGGATAGAGCAGCAAAGTATGCGATAACCGCCCGGGATAGAGGTTTAAAAGTGATTATTGCAGCAGCCGGGCTTGCCGCTCATCTTGCGGGGAGTATCGCAGCTCATACAACCTTGCCGGTTATCGGTGTTCCAATCAATGCTTCCTCCGTTCAGGGGATTGATGCCCTTCTTTCAACAGTGCAGATGCCGCCGGGGATTCCGGTCGCAACGGTTGCGATTGACAAGCCAGGTGCAAGGAATGCAGGAATTCTCGCTGTACAAATCCTTGCGGTTTCCGATCTTGAACTTGTGAAAATGCTGGATGCCTTTAAATCAGAAATGGCAGCAGCCGTGGAACAAAAAGCAAAGAAGTTTGAAAACATCCGATAAAATAATCAGAATTGATTCAAGTTCGCCACAGCCTGATTTTATTCAAATAGCTGCCGGCGTTATTTTGAATGGTGGGATGGTTATTTTTCCTACTACCTGTTTATATGGCCTTGCTGCGGATGCCTTGAATCCAGTCGCTGTGCAAAATGTTTTTAAGGCCAAGCAGCGTTCTGAGAATAATCCTTTATTGGTGCTGGTGAAAAATCGAAAAGCTCTGGAATCGATTGTCACAGGCATTCCCCCTGTCGCTGTTACCCTGATGGAGGCATTCTGGCCGGGAAGGCTGACCCTGGTTTTTAATGCAGGGAAAAATTTGCCTCAGTCTCTTACGGCCGGAACTGGAAAAATTGGTATCCGGATACCAGCACACCAAGTTGCTGTTGCTATAGTGAATGCGCTTGAAAATCCAATCATCGGAACCAGTGCGAATCTGTCTGAGCAGGGGGGATGTTCCCATATTTCAAGGATTGATCCTGAAATCGTTCGATGCTCAAGTTTGATTCTGGATGCCGGCCTTCTGAAAGGTGGTGTCGGTTCAACGGTTATTGACGTGACAGCGACTCCTCCTGTAATCCTTCGGGAAGGGGTGATTTCTGAAAAAGAAATTCATTTGCTACTGAAATCGGTCAGGATGTGAATAAAAATATAAAGATAGGCCGTTACAATAACTGCACCGGCCATAGTGATATATTGTGTTTCCTCATTCACATCTAATCATGAACCACTAAAAACTGTATGACGCTCCTATCCCTCCATACATATCCACATCCTGCTCTGGGAGAACATCTTCGTCAAAGGAGTCTGTATAAGCAATAAAACCGGATGCAGAGAGTGTGTCCGTAACGGCATATCCAAGCCCCAGTGAGATATTATAATCATGAAACCCATCATCTGTGCCGGCAGACATATCTTCTCCGGCTATACCTGCCGTGAAGCCGATATCCATGCTTAACTTTTCGACAAGTTCCCGGCTGTAGCCGATGTTCATACTCACATAATAATCTTCTACTTCATCAAAACCGTAATATACGGTAACCCCGGTAGTAAATCCAGTAAATGGTTCGATGCTGATACCTCCATAAACCTCGCGCGTCCCCAATATGCCTGCCGGAAATAAATACTCAATATATCCAAAAGAGAAGGAAACAGATTTGATATCAAATCCATATGAAAGAGTCAGGTCGACTTCTGAAAATTCACCGTCATCCAAAGTATTGTCATAATCATCAATATCCAGATTTCCCCAGACATTAAAACCAAATCCTCCCTTTGTTACATCCAGAGAGGGTTGAACAACAACACCATCATTGAATGTAATTCCTCTCCATACATAAGCGGAATTCACATTCGTATTAAAGGATGCTTCCGCTGCAAAGAGTCTGTAAGCCACATTCCGGATAAAAAAATGGCTGCAATTGCTAAGTAAAAAAACTTCTTCATGAATTTCCTCCTTAATCAACTGGTAAGTTTTGATACATTTACAGGTTCTTTTTAAAAGAGAGTTGAATCCAGTATGATGAAATTACAGAGCTGGAAGCACAAAAAATCTGTAAACGATCTGAGTAAAATTGAATTAACAAAACTGATTTAAACAATCATCAATGAATTTTGTTTACCTCCATTTCGGCGTCATTGTTCGCATATCTTTGATTTTGAATAGTTTGCATCCGGTATACCGGTTTTTTAATTTGGAGTAAGATTATAAAATTAAAAATATATTTCAAATCGTTATTGGATTTAATCGTTTCAGAATTGTATGCGGTAAAAAAATTTTTATTTCATATTTGTATTGATAATTTGATATTATTACATTTATGTATTAATCCAATATTTCCGAAGTTTTCTTATTTTTTTTCAGGAAATTCCAGATTCCTCACAAATAGCATCGACTCCTGGCAGGCATACAAATTGGTTGTTTTGATATCATTGACTTTTTGCAATTCATATGAAAACATGACCGATAGGTTTTTTAAATCACAACACAACAAGTCAACAAGTTATTTTTTTCTATATTTTCATAAAGTTGAAACTCCTATGCAGATATCTTTACAGGATCAACTTTAAAGGCAGAACAGATTTCGAGTACATTAGAAGATGAATGGATCGGAAGGAGACATCTGTGGCAACCGAAGAAGGGATTGTCATCAAGCTGGATGCAAAGACTGCATGGGTGAAAACCAAGAAATCGAGTGCATGTGAGTCATGCAGTTCTCAAAAAGCATGCAGTGTAATGAGCGGCGGTGATGAAATGGAAGTAGAAGTAATTAATGCGGTCGGAGCATCAATTGGGGATCAGGTAATAATCAGTTTTGAAACTTCTTCCCTGCTTAAGGCCACATTTCTGTTATATGTTTTTCCAATTTTGTGCATGTTTGCAGGTGCTATAATCGGCCAAGAGATTGCTCCAGTTCTCCAGCTTGGTGTTTCAGTGTCATCTGCTATTTCCGGGTTCCTTTTTTTTCTGGCCTCCATTGTTTTTATTAAGATAAAGGCCAATAAAATGGGCAGGCAAGATCAATATCGACCTCGGATTATTCGAATTAAGAAGTCGAGGAGTCCAATTTTTTCTTAAGTCTGTTTTTGTTTTAACCATCAGGGTATTCAAATAATTCACCTTTGTAATTCCGAACAATAAGTCTCGGGCTTTTTGATTGATCAATATAATCCGGTTGAAGCGGCACTTTTCCACCTCCCTTGGGAAGGTCAATCATGTATCGAGGAATACATAATCCAGATATATTTCCTTGAAGGTATTCCATGATTTTTAAGCCAGTCTGGATCGGAAGTCTGAAATGACCGGTTCCTCGAACAGGATCGGGATGATGAATATAATATGGCTTTACTCGAATTTGAACAAGTTTCTGCATCAGTTTTTGCATTATTTGTGGGGAATCATTTACACCTTTCAACAGCACGGTTTGGCAGCCGAGAGGAATACCTGCATCGGCAAGGATAGCACATGCTTTTTTGGATTCGGGTGTTATCTCATCAGGATGGTTAAAGTGAGTATTCAGGTAAATTGGATGGTACTTCTGAAGAATATTGGTAAGATCATGAGTGATTCGCTGGGGAAGTACACAAGGGATTCGAGTATGAATTCTGATCATCTCAATGTGTTTTATTTTTTTTAGGCGTCTCAGGATGCTATCCAGTTTTTTATCATCCAGCATGAGCGGATCACCACCAGACAGGATGATATCCCGGATGTCTTTATGATTCCGGATATAGTCGATCCCTTTTTCAATAAAATCATGATCAACAATGACATCCTGTCCGATTTTTCTTTTTCGCATGCAATACCGGCAATACATGGCGCACTGATCCGAGACCAAGAACACTGCCCGGTCAGGGTACCGATGAATAATATTCGGCGTGGGAGACTGACTCTCTTCATGGAGAGGATCATCTTTCAGTTGGTTAATCTCAAGTTCTCTACTATCCGGAATCGCTTGTTTCCATAACGAATCATCTTTTTTGTTGATTAAAGAAAGGTAATGGTGCGGGATCTTCATGGGGTATTTTTGAATGACCAGATCAATCGATTTTTGATCGATTTGAAAATATTCAGCAAGTTGGCTGCTTTTTGTAATGCTTTCCTGCTGCTTGATACATTCTTTCATAACGGTTGGTTCTTTAAATTTTTTATTTTAATCCCAATTTGAAGCCAATGTGAAGAATCATAAAATGTCAGATGTGTTAATCTGATTGACAACTTTCAAATGGGTATGTTACAAAAATGTTATTTTTTAAATGGTTGTATTCAATATAGTTAAATTTAATTTATCTTAAATCATTCTTAGAAAGATTACTATCATGAAACACATCGAAGAAATAACTCTTTTTTATGAAATCAGCAAGGCTTTGAATGAACATCTAGATCTGAAAAAATCTTTATACAGGGTTTTGGAAATTCTTTCAAATTCAATGGAAATGGTCCGAGGAACCGTGACCATACTAAATCCCCTTCGAAATGAAATCAGTATTGAAATCGCCCACGGTCTTTCTCAAAGTGAAATAATCAAAGGAAAATATAAAGTTGGAGAAGGTGTAACCGGACGAGTGATTCAGGACGGAAAGCCATTTGCCATTCCAAAAATAAGTGAAGAGCCGCTTTTTTTAGATCGGACGGCAACAAGAAAGAGAAAACTAAAAGATGAGTTATCATTTATCTGCGTTCCGGTTAAAAAGGGCAATCAAGTGATCGGGGCATTGAGTGTGGACAGAGTTTATCAGCCAGACTATTCTCTTAAGGAAGGGGTAGAATATCTTTCGGTTGTTGCAACAATGATTGCGAATCATGTGATCAATCTTGAAAAAGTACGCATGGAAAAAGAACAGTTGAAAAATAAGAACACGAGGCTTCGAAATGAACTTGAAAATAAGTATCGGTTTAACAATATTGTGGGCAACAGTAATAAAATGCGTGAAGTTTATCAAATGATTTCACAGGTTTCAAAAAGTAATGCCACAGTACTGATTCGGGGTGAAAGTGGTACAGGCAAAGAACTTGTAGCCAACTCAATTCACTATAACAGTCCCCGGTCCAAACAGAATTTTGTAAAGGTGAACTGCGCAGCGCTGCCTTCCAACCTGATTGAAAGTGAACTGTTTGGTCATGAAAAAGGGTCGTTTACAGGGGCTATTAAACAGAAAATGGGAAAATTTGAACTTGCACATAAAGGAACCATTTTTTTGGATGAAATCGGTTCGATTGACTTGGATGTCCAGGTTAAATTACTTCGTGTTCTACAGGAAAAGGAGTTTGAGCGGGTAGGCGGGCATCACACCATCAAGACGGATGTCCGGATCATTACGGCAACCAATAAAAATCTGGAAATGGCTGTGGAACAAGAGGTTTTTCGTGGAGATCTTTATTACCGCCTTAATGTTTTTCCAATATATATGCCGCCTCTCAGGGAGCGAAAGACAGATATACTTCTGCTTGCGGATTATTTCCTCGAAAAATATTCAAACGAAAATCATAAAGAGATTAAACGATTGTCCACACCTGCCATTGACATGCTGATGGGCTATCATTGGCCGGGAAATGTTCGTGAACTTGAAAACTGTATTGAAAGAGCTGTCCTTTTATGTGAAGAGGGCGTACTTCATAGCTATAATCTTCCGCCAACGATACAAACAGGAAAGGAATCCAATACACTTCCTGCTCAATCCCTTGGAGACGCAGTGGCAAATCTGGAAAAGTGTATGCTGATTGATGCATTGAAAAATGCGAGAGGTAATATTTCCACTGCGGCAACGATGCTTGAAACTACTGTACGGAAATTTTCGTATAAAGCAAAACAGCATAATATTGATTACCGTGATTATCGATAATTCAAGATGATCTGGTTTTTATTTTGACATCTAAATATTCATGATTTATAACAGCGACGTTTAGAGGATGTTAATGAATACGATTCCTGTCAACATGTTTGATTTATTACTACGGGAAAGTATTATTTTGGTGGTATGGAAGGAAAAACGTTAATATGTCCAAGGAAAGAAGAACATATCCAAGGAAACCATGTTTCCTTTCCGTGAACTATGCCACAGATGACAGAGCCTATCAGGAATTTATTCAAGATATCAGCACCACAGGAGCTTTTATCGAAACACGCCATCTGCTGCCAATTGGTCAGAACATTGCGATGACCTTTTCACTTCCAAGCAGTCAGGAAAATATCAAGCTAACCGGGAGTGTCGCAAGAACCACTCCACAGGGACTTGGAGTTGCATTTTTTTTTTAAAATGACAATCAGAAAAATTATTTGAGTTCGTATATCGTTGATATGTAGCTGTTGTCAGCGTAATGTTTATATGATTACCATTTGGCGGTTAAGCCAGCTACTGGATTTTTTTCGATTTATTGATCAGGGCAGCAAATGCCTTGTTACCTTCGCTTTCTAAAAGTCAAAACATACTTCCATTGTAAAAGATCCATTATCCATGATGAAGGGGATCGCAATTTTCGGACCCTCAGTCATATGATAGATCGTATGGTTTTTTCCGGAAAAAATGGATGGTATTGCACCATCAAGGCGAAGGCCCAGGGATTCAATTTCACGTCGGGCCTGTCCGGAAATCATATTTGCCAGCTCACCTGCAACCTCAGTAACATCTCGATCCAGCTTTTTTATCTCTTCGCCAAACATGTTTGATGCAATTTTGATAATTGACGGTTCATCAAAACTGATTGAAAAAGTACCAGTTGCCTCACCGGTCAACCCGACAATGGTGCTGACATCCCCAGTAGCAAGGTCATCTTTTTTTAAATAAGGTTTTTTGGCCTTTGTCTTCACAAAAGCCATTACATTAACCACATCAATGGTAGCTTTGATAAAAGGATTAATATATTCGGCTTTCATTTCTTTCCTTTATTGTGCATTTCATTATTGTTTTTTTGGGTCAGAACAATATGAGCAATTTACCGATTGGATTTAATGATTTCAGTTCATTTTGAAAAATATAAGCCGACCTTGCCGGTAATCAATATGCTCGTAATTCAAAAGAAATTTTAAAAAAGGATAGGATGAACAGATGCTGTTATTGTATGATCAGTATGCCCAATATGGATTCATCTGTCAAGAAATTAATGAATACAGCATCTTGTGAAAATTTCACAGAATCGATATTCCCGCTTGACACCTTTTAGCACTTCGTCCATATTAACAACTATTTAGCGCAATAACTACTGAATTTTCATCACAGTCGGCAAATCAATCCTATTCATTCTGGCTTGGGAGAGTTTAAAAATGCATGAAAGGACGTTCAGAATAATCTGGATTGTAATATCGGCATTGAATCCCAGTAAAAAGATCGAAAACGGATTTGCCTATATTTCAGAGGATCTATCGCCAAGAAAAGAAGATGCAACCGTGAAATCTTTGGGAAGGATAATAGCTCAAGGATTTGAATAAGCAAAAAACACAGAGTTACCTGTCTGTTTACTGAAATATAAGTAAATTATTGGGGAGGGTTTGTTACAATGTTCAGGTTATTTGTCGTTTATGGCTGCATGATAATCTTGCTATCGGTCTGCTCGGAGGCGTTGGCTGCGGAAAAGGCATCCTGTAAAGTCCTGGATAAAGATATTGCCGATACATATGAAGGGGAGTGTCTGAATGGTTTGGCAAATGGAAAAGGAAAGGCAAAGGGAAAAGATTCCTATGAAGGTTTATTTTCTAAGGGCCTGGAGCAAGGTGAAGGTGTATATCGGTGGGCAAGCGGCGATGTTTACAGTGGTGAATGGAAGGAAGGGAAAAGAACCGGCTGGGGGAAGCTGACACTTCCCAACGGAGCAACATATGAGGGGGAGTGGAAAGAGGATGCGTGTAATGGAAACGGATCATATAACTGGCCAAATGGCGCTTATTACGAAGGAGGATGGAAAAATAATAAAAGAGATGGTTCAGGGGTTTATTATGGATCTGATAAAGCCTATTATAAAGGAGAGTGGAAAGAGGGAAGACAGCACGGAAAGGGCTTTTATCAACTGCCCAATGGAATATCTCTGGAAGGCTTATGGGAAAACGGCGTTTTTGTAAAGGAGGCCAGAAAAACAATAGAGATCAGCCTTGATCGGAAGATTTATGACTTTATTGAAGAAGAGCGGAATAAGACGGGTGAAAGTGATTCAGATATAATTACCAGAGCGGTTCTTCGTCTCATGGAGGGGAAATAAATTTTCCAGGCAATAGAAATGTCATGCAGAAAAATTTTTATTCTCAACCGGAATCAATATCATTGTCATTTCTGTTCGGAAAAGCGGTGATCCCTTTTTTTGAATAACCGAAGAGAAAAAAAGATCAAAAAAACAGCCATTCCGTAGGCCAATGGGCGAAGCGGTACCGAATATCTGGGAAAGGGTGCGCCAATCATATGAAGTAATGTGTAATAAATCAGAATAACAGAGACAAATCGGGCGATTTGAATGGATTCATATGGAATAACATCGCGTTTTATCGGGAGCCAAATTACAAAACATCCTGCAAAGCAGAATAGATTGAGCGGCCAATGAAAAAAATGCATGAGCTTGTGTGTTGCAATAAAAAATGGTCTATGAAAATAAGGAGAGTTTTTAACAGAATAAATAAATACATCGGTTCCTTGTACAAAATTCCAAGACCAGAATGCAATTGTTTTTTGATAGAAAAACCATTTTGCATGTTTTATGGGCTCGTCTTGAAAACGCCGATAAATTTCCTGTAATAGTGTTCCCGTGCTTCTTCTTATTTCTTCTGTTTTTGGATCAAACAGGTATGGAAAGCCATAACTTTCAGGCAGATTATTATATGTGAAATCGGGATAGATTCCATGCTGTATAAAGGACACTTTCAATGTATCATCCGAGATCTTACCCAGGCTTATGATATTTCGGATGTACCAGGGCATGAGAACCAGTGCTATTCCCAGAACCATTATGGCAAAAAACTGAAACCCTTTTAATTTTCCGTAATGCCATATCCAGAATGGAATCAGGAAGAACGGGAAAAATTGCAAGCTGGGACGGACGAGGATGCCGATACCCATAAGAATGCTTGCCATCCATAAACATTTCATAGACAGTGTTTTAAAAAACGTTGTGATATTCCAGACAAACAGGACAATAATAAAACCAAAAAGCGATTCCGTCAGCATGTACAGGTTGGCGGTAATCAGATGGGGGCTTATGGCCATTAAACCACATGCAATAATGCAGTAGCGATCCGGCATCATGCGTCGAAATCCTGCAAATGCAACAAGAATGGTCAACGCACTGATCAGTGCCTGAAAAAAAACAATTCTATGTATGATACGGGCCGTGGGAAACGAATTTACAAAAGGGAGGAGAAATATCGGATATCCCGGCGTTCTTAAGGCATCTGGTTGCATTTTTGATGAGGGCTGTTCAGAAGGCGGGGTATGTCTTGAATAGGTATGGTTATGACGCAGATTATAGGCATAAAAATAATAATCTCCTGCATCACCCCAAAGGGGGCCGGTAACAATGGTTTCCCGATTGGAAACGATTCTCATCCAAAAACCAAGAACAAGGCAGAAACCCAATAAAAGTAAGGTGAATATTTTTTTATGTTTCATTACATCGATTCTGAAGATGCAGCCAACGAATGGTAATTTTACAATACTTTTATCCAGCTGTATGAGCCTGATTGCATTTTTTGATTTGATGCCGATCTTTATTACATGTAAAAAAGCATTATTCAACGTATTTTGAAATTTTATTGACAGGTTCTGATTTTTCATCCATCATATTGCGTATTCGAAAAAAATGAATTCGCATCCATTGCACCGTTCAGCAAACACATTTCTTTTTTTTTGATATATCGCGAGCATCCATCCATAAGATAGATTTTCGTAATCAGGATAGAGGATCAACAGAAACAGACAACGAAAGCATTGAAATGAGTTTTGAAAATTTTGATTTATACCCTGAATTGATGAAAGCGATCAACGATCTTGGATTTGTTGATCCTACACCGATTCAGATAGAGGCCATTCCGGAGATTATGTCCGGAGACAAGGATTTCATCGGGCTCGCGCAGACTGGTACCGGAAAAACCGCTGCATTTGGATTGCCAATGGCCCATCTGGTCAATTTCGGATTGAACCTGACACAGGGATTGGTTCTTTGCCCTACCCGGGAATTGTGCCTGCAAATTACAAATGATATCAATTCATTTTGTAAGTATTTACCTAAAGCGAAGATCGTTGCCGTGTATGGCGGAGCGAGTATTGAGAATCAGAGACGGAGCATCAAAGGGGGAGTCCATATTATTGTGGCCACGCCCGGAAGGCTGCTGGATTTTATACGGCGTAAGGTGATTGATTTATCAAAAGTGTCCTATGTCGTACTGGATGAGGCGGATGAAATGCTGAATATGGGTTTTCAGGAAGATATCAATGCCATCCTGGATCAGACTCCAACCCATAAGCGGATCTGGCTTTTTTCCGCGACAATGCCGAAAGAAGTGTCCGGTATTGCGAAGAAATATATGCATGCCCCGAAGGAAGTGACCATTGGCAGAAAGAACAGCGGCGCTGAAAATATCAAACATATCTATTTTGTCGTAAAAGAAAAAAACAGATATCCAGCCTTGAAACGGATTATTGATTTTCATCCGGAAATTTATGGTCTTGTGTTTTGCCGTACACGAAAAGAGACACAGGAGATAGCGGAAAAACTGATTAAAGACGGATACAATGCGGAATCCCTTCATGGAGATCTATCCCAGCAAGTCCGGGATCAGGTGATGCGTCGGTACAGGGAAAAAGCCATTCAAGTCCTGATTGCAACCGATGTTGCGGCCAGAGGTATTGATGTGCAGGATATATCCCATGTAATAAACTATAAGCTTCCAGACGAAGCGGATAATTATACCCATCGAAGCGGCCGAACCGGCCGTGCCGGAAAATCGGGAATGTCCGTTTCTATCATCAATACAAAAGAAACCGGAAAGCTCCGGAGTATTGAAAATAAATCCGGGATTCAGTTCACATACATGAAGGTTCCCGAGGGAAGGGCGGTATGTGAGAATCAACTGTATTCAATGATCAACAAGCTCGTAACCGTTGAAGTGAATCATGATGAAATCGATAAGTTTCTGAACCCCGTATACCAGACGCTATCTGATCTGACCAAGGAAGACCTGATCCAGAAGTTTATCTCTCTCGAGTTCAACCGTTTCTTAACATATTACAAAGATGCAGTCGATATCAATGAGTCAGGGTCCAGAAAAGATGTTGGTCCAAAAAAAGAGCTGATCGATGACCGGAAACACCCTCAAAGTGTGCGCCGTTTTTTTATGAATGCCGGGCAGATGGATAATATTGAAAAAGGGGCTGTTATTCGAACTGTCAGTGAAAGAGCAGGTATCCGGGCGGCAAAAATCGGTAAGGTTGAAATACTTCGTGAATTTTCTTTTTTCGAAATCGAAACCAGTGTTGCGGAAAAGGTTTTAAAGACCATGAAAGGAGCCAAGATTGATGGTCGAGCTGTTATGATCCAATATGCAGAAAAAAAACCACTGAACAAAATGAAAAAAAGCGTAAAAAAAAGCAGGAGACCGCGGTAAGGTGCTATTGTTTTTTTGACCTGTAGATGATTTTTTATGAAAGTTCATTGATCTCCATTTTAGATTTCAATCCTTTTCTGTTTGCCCTCAGAGACCGGATTTGATATACTGTCTTTGATCAATACATAATTAAATAATCAAACTCAGCTATTCGATTCGTTTTTCCACACCACAACCTCACCCTGCAAAAAATAGAAAGTGAAATGCAGGTCATTCCACTGGTCATTTACGTTCCATACACAGCTGCCTTCTCTATGAAAAAGGGTTGTTTGGTTTTTGATACAGAGACAATAAAATAATCCAAATAAGGATAAACAATGAGCATCCATTCACATCAACCGATTTTGATGGTTGAAGATAGTCCGGAAGATTGTCATGCAATGATACGTGCTTTTCAAAAGGCAGGGCTTGTGAATCCGATTATCCGATGTGAAGATGGCGATGAAGCTCTCGAGTATCTGTTTTGCCGGGGCCGGTATGCGCCGCCGGCTGAAGCGCCGAAACCGGGTATCATTTTGCTTGACCTGAATCTGCCCGGGACAGACGGCCATGAAGTATTGGCAGCCTTAAAAAACAACGGCAGATTAAAAAAAATACCGGTCATTGTGCTGACCACATCCTCTGAAAAAAATGATATTGACCGATGTTACTCGGCAGGTGCCAGCAGTTATATCTGCAAACCGCTTGATCTGAGCGGATTGATGAATGCAATCCGGCGATTGAAAGAATATTGGTTTGAAATTGCCGTCTTTCCATAGGGGGAGTAAAAATAAGAATGGGTGGCTCACAATACCGTTTGCTGATCATTGATGATAGTTTGGAAGATCGTTTGCTGTACCGGCGATTGCTGAAAGGCATCACTCATCACCGATTCGAATTTATTGAGGCAGACACAGCGTCCAAAGGTATTGAACAGCTTCATACAGAAAAAATAGACTGTGTTTTGATGGATTACAATCTGCCGGATATGGATGGCATTGAGCTATTGGCGGAACTAAAGACAGATCAATCGCTTGCCGGCATTCCCATTGTATTTCTTACGGGTCAGGGAAATGAAACAATCGCTGTAAATGCCATGAAAAGTGGGGCTACCGATTACCTGGTGAAAAATCTGATTACTCAGGATCTTTTATCCCGGGCCATCACCTATGCCATTGAAGAAAAAATCAGCGAGAAGGCGCTGCAAAAAAAGACAGATGAACTTCAGCAAAGCATTGAAGAGCTTGAGAAGGCCAATCGTCAAATCATTGAACAGCAAAAAGCGCTGGTTGAAGAAGAACGCCTGAAAGTTTTGTTGCAATTGGCCGGGGCAACCGCTCACGAACTCAATCAACCTCTGATGGTGCTTCTGGGAAATATTCAGCTTCTGGAAATGGATCAGGATAATCCGGAGAAAATTTCGAAATATATTAAAAAGATTGAGGCTGCCGGGCAGCGCATTGCAGACATTGTCAAAAAAATACAAACCATCCGTCATCATGAAGTCAAGCATTACCCCGGCGAAACGAGCATCCTGAAAATCGATCAGAATGTAACCCTTCTTTCCATCGAAGACACGGACGAAGATTACAATAACCTTACAAACATTCTGAGTACCTTTGAAAGGTTTCGTCTGTTGCGCGCCAGATCATTTGATGAGGCCTTTCGGTTGATTCAACAAGAACCGATAGATCTAATTCTGCTTGATTATCAATTGCCCTGCGGAACCGGTATTGAATTTTTAATTGAAATGGATGCCAGAAATATGGATATTCCGGTTGTTGTCGTGACCGGTCAGGGTGACGAAATCATTGCTTCCAGGGCCATTCAGGCAGGGGCTTATGACTATCTGCCCAAGTCCAAATTAAGCACCATGCCATTGTCGCGAATCATCTCCAACTCTCTGGAAAAATTCAGGCTGAAACAGGAAGTGAAACAAGCGATCAATAAAATGGCTGAAATGTCCATTCTGGACGCACTGACAGGCCTTTATAACCGGCGTTATTTTATGGTAGCCCTTGAAAAGGAATCGGATCGAGCCAAGCGCTATCAGGCTGACCTGACAGTTGGTATTCTGGATTTGGATTATTTTAAAAAAATCAATGATACCCATGGCCATCCGGCAGGAGATAAAGTTTTAAAAGCAGTAGCCGATCTCTTAAAGGGCAATGTTCGGAAAAATGACATCGCCTGCCGGTACGGCGGCGAGGAATTTGCCGTACTTTTTTCAAACACATCCATGGATAATGCAAAGCGGATGTGTGAAAGATTCAGACGGCAGGTTGAAAACATTTCGATTCCATATGACCATTCCGAGATTCGAGTCACTGTCAGTATCGGTATCGCAAAATCTTCAATAGAAGGAATTCATTCAGCGGAAAGCGTTCTTAAAGTTGCAGATCAGGCTCTGTATGAAGCCAAATCCAATGGTCGCAACTGTATTGTCTCAAAGGAGTAAAATCCATCCATGAAAATGGAATTGAGACCATTATCCTGAAAGCGAGTCTTTATATGTCATTGAAAAATGTATCCGGAATCATCAATGCAAACGAAGATTGGCTTATTCACCGGATTCTCCATTATGCTAAAATCCATGATTATACAAAATACACATCCACACTGGCAGAGGCCTGGCGATTATCCATTTCAGGTCTTTCCGATTCATTGACAAAAGGGGTGGATCATTATGGATGTATTCCGGAGATGAACCCGGACGATGATTTTCAGAATGATCCGCTTACCCATTTCGGAGTAATCGAAGCCAGGCGCCATCGTGAGCGCGGTGTCAGCCTTTCCATGTTTCTGGGCTTGATGAAGTATTATCGCCAGAGCTATGTGGATCTGATTCAGGAAAAGAGAGATGAAGGTTATAACCTTGAGTCGGCGCGCCTTTTTATTGACAGAAGCTTTGATCGCATTGAGATTGCATTCTGCCAGGAGTGGAGCGGCAAGGATCAGGATGCGTTTATCAAAGAGCTTCAGATCAACAATCGCCGGATGACCAATGAGAAAAATGCATACCTGACGATTTTCGAAAGCCTTTCCGATCCTGCCGTAATCGTGAACGAAGGGCATGATATTGTCAACGTGAACCATGCAGCCATGTCTTTGATCGATTCAGCCAGCATACCGGGCGCAATCTATTATAAGCCGGAGGACAACCGGTTTTTTCAGGTTGAAAATACGGATAAAAACCAGAACATGACATGCAGCACGGTTATCGGATGCCCGTTGAAGGATGTTTTTCCCTGGATTGACTCCATCATCGAGAAATTTTCAGTCAACGATACACCGGAAAGTGTAATAGAATGCAGCACGTCCATCAATTTTGAAAAACGCTATTTTGAGGTCCAATCCGCTTCTATGCTGGATGTCAGTGAAAAATACACATCAACAATTCTTTCTCTTCGGGAAATAACCAAAAGAAAAATTATCCAGCAGGCATTGCATGACAGTGAAAACCGGTTCCGGAAGCTTTTTGAAGCTTCTATTGAGGGCATAGCGCTTCACGATCTTGTGTACAATCAGGAACAGGAACCTGTGGATTATCAGATTACGGATGTCAATCCGGCCTTTACGAAGCACACCGGAATAAACCGTGATGCAGCAATGGGAAAAACCGGCCGGGAGCTATATAAATCAGAGATATCACCCTATTTTGAACAGTTCAAAGATGTTGCCCTGACTGGGCAACCGACTTTTTTTGAAACCTATTTTGAACCAATGGACAAGTATTTCCGGGTGTCGGTTTTTTCTCCCAAACCAAAAACGTTTGCTACGGTGTTTGAAGACATCAGTGATAGCAAAAGAGCGGAACAAAAACTTCGGGAAAGCGAGAAGCGATACAAAAGTCTGTTCCACAACAACCATGCCGTGATGTTGCTGATCGATCCGGAAAATGGCTGCATCATGGATGCAAACCCTGCCGCTGCGAATTATTATCAATATGATCATGACACCCTGCTGAAAATGAAAATATCGGATATCAACACCATGTCTCCGGAAGCATTGGCTGTTGATATCAAACTGGCCAATGAAAAAAAGAGGAATCAATTCTATTTTCATCACCGCCTGGCAAACGGGGAGATCCGCGATGTAGAGGTTTTCAGCGGTCCGATCATTGTGGCAGGGAAACAGCTGCTCTATTCCATTATACACGATGTGACGGATCGCAAGAAAATGGAGGAAGCACTTCAAAAAAGCAATCGGGAACTGGATGATTTTGCATATATTGCTTCCCATGACTTGCGGGAGCCGCTCAGGGGGATTTCCAATTATGCAACCTTTTTAATGGAAGACTACAGTGATACAATTGATGCAGAAGGAAAAAATAAACTGGAGACCCTCAAGCGGCTTTGTAAACGGGAAGAAGACCTGATCCAGTCTCTTTTGACCTATTCTCAGGTGGGACGTACCGATCTTATATATACCCCTGTGGATCTGAATGGTTTGATTGCCGAGGTCAAAGAAACCATAGAATCCTCTTTTCCTGACCAGACTGTTCAGATATTTGTACCCAGCCGTCTTCCAACCATCCAATGCGACGCCATTCGCATCAGTGAAGTATTCTTCAATCTGGTTTCCAATGCGATCAAATACAATGAAAAACCAGAGAAACAGATCGAGATCGGATATCTGCAAAGTGATACGGGAAAATGGAATCTGTCTGAATCTCAGTCTGAAAAAATTACCTTTCCGGTTTACTATGTTCGGGATAATGGCATTGGTATTCATGAAAAGCATAGGAATAAAATTTTCATGATTTTCAAGCGGCTTCACAGCAGAGATAAATACGGTGGCGGAACCGGTGCAGGGTTGACCATTGTTAAAAAAATCATCGAGCGGCACGGCGGAATGATCTGGCTGGATTCCGAGGTTGGAAAGGGAACAACTTTTTACTTTACCCTGCCTTCCAGGAATTCATAAAGGTTTCCACGATCAATTCAAAGATTCACATTTTTTATATCCCCCTTGTAATCCGCACACATCAGAAAGAAGCGAAGATTCATCCAGTCCTGTGCTCAAGCCTTATGTTTCAATATAGATCCTTGTCAACAGTCAATTCCATGATGTGAAAATCCTATTGTTTTTTCATTGACCATCGCGAGAGATTTTTATAACCAAGAAAGATCAGTCTGTTTCGTGGGGGATGGATCAAAAATTATTACACAAAATCTTGTATTTCTAAATGATATAATGATATCTGTACTGAAATATCGATACAGGAAAAGGAAAAAATATGCGGAATTTAAAGAATTGGGCACTCCTTCTGGGCAGCCTCATTATTGCCGGCGGCATTTTTTATCTGGGTTTCACCTTTCGGTCGCTTGATTTTTTCATAGATCGATGGTGGTTCAAATCCCTTGGGTATGAGTTTTATTTTTGGCAGCGATTTCTCTATAAATATGTAACATTCGGCGGGGTCATCGCGTTGTTCTTTGTTATCTTTTTTTTCAATTTCTGGATCGCTTCTCGATTTCTCGGATCCATATCCGCATCGGATGTAAATCAAAAAGCCTATCGCAAGCTCATTGAGATGTTTCGATCCGGGTCCATGAAAATCTATTTTCCTCTTTCCATTATTCTGGCAATACCGATTGCCCTGCCCTTTTACCAGCAATGGGAAAAGGGATTGTTGTTCTTATTCGGCAAGGCTTCCGGGGTAAAAGACCCTGTTTTCGGGCATGATATCAGTTTTTATCTTTTTTCCTTTCCGTTTTTCAAGCTCATTCAGAATGAACTATTATTGATCTCTTTGCTTCTGCTGATCAGTATCGCTTTTCTGTACTGGATTGAAAGAAGGATTCTGAAAAGGAACGACCGGGATTTTCCGGCAGGTGCAAAAATTCATGTCAGCCTGCTGCTTCTGTTTGCTGTAGCCATCCAAGTCTGGGGATTTGTATTGCAGGGATACTCTCTTCTTTACACGGACAAACATCAGCCTCATTTCTTTGGTCCGGGATATACAGAGATGATGATTATCCTGCCTCTGATTGTATGCTCAGCGATCTTTTTTATCTGTACGGCGGTTTCGGTTGTCTATTACATGGCAAAAGGGAAAGGGGTTAAGAAAATTATTATTTTTGGCATATTGCTGGTGATCTCTTTGCTTGGAACAAATTCTGATTTTTTATCCAGACAGGTTGAACAAAATCTGATAGAAGCCAATGCCATTGCTTATGAAAAGCCCTATGTTGAAAACAATATCAAATCCACCTTGGCTGCTTATGATTTAACAAAGATCAAAAAGACCCGATATGATATTGAACAGACATTCAATATCATAGGGAATCCGGGCGTTCGGGAAAATCTTCGGAACATCCCTGTCTGGGACAGGAACCTTTTGGATGATGTATATAAGCAGATCCAGGGGATCAAACCCTATTATAATTTCCATGGAGTGGATGTTGGGAGGTATAATATTTCGGGTCGATATCAGCAGGTATATTTGGCTCCAAGAGAGCTGGATCTTCAAAATCTTCCGGATTCTGCACGGACCTGGCAGAGCAGACACCTGCAGTATACTCACGGATACGGTATTGTCATGACCCCTGCAGCCCAGGGAGGAGATGAATCCATGACATGGTTTCTTCGTGACATGCCCATCAAGTCAGATTATGGCATACAGGTAACGAATCCAGGTATCTATTATGGGCTGGGCCAATATGACTATGCCATTGTACCCAACGAAGAGGGAGAGATCGATCATCCCAATGATGAAGCCAATACACTGGTAGACTATGAAGGAACCGGAGGAATACCGCTCTCATCTTTATTCGAGAAATTGATGTTTGGTGCCTACTTTCATGACCGGAATATCATAACCACAACAAAGACCATGGAAAAAAGCCGGATTTTATTCCGGCGGAACATTCAGGAAGCTATCAAATTGCTGACGCCCTTTTTTCATCTGGACGACGACCCATACATGGTGACCACATCCAAAGGCCTTTTCTGGATTCAGGATGCCTATACGGTTTCCGGTCTCTATCCTAATGCCCAGCCGTTCGAAGGAAAATTTAATTATATTCGAAACGCTGTAAAAATTGTTGTGGATGCATATAACGGGTCCATTGATTATTACATTGCCTCGAAAAACGATCCAATTATTCTTACATATGATACAATTTATCCAAATCTGCTTAAACCCATTGATACAATGGATTCGGAACTGAAACAGCATCTTTCTTATCCCAAAGATCTGTTTGGCTGTCAGTTGGCCATGTATGCGGATTATCATCAACCAGATCCGGAGATGTTTTATATTCATGAGGATGCCTGGGAACTGCCCAAGCTTTCCTCCGCAAATCAGTCCGTTCCCATGAAACCATATCATCTTACATTGAATTTGATCGATCCGAAAAAAAATGAATTTATGCTATTAAGCCCTCTGAGTCCGATTGGAAGAAGTAATTTAAGTGCACTGGCGATTGCGGGATGTGATGAAAAAAATTACGGCAAGATTTTTATCTATACTTTTCCAAAGGGAATTCAGGTTTACGGCCCTTCCCAGATCAACACGCTGATCGATCAGGATACGGATATTTCCCAGCAACTTACTCTCTGGGACCAGGCTGGTTCTGAAGTGATCCGAGGCCGGATGATTGTCCTGCCGATAGGAAAAATTGTGTTGTATATTCAGCCGGTCTATCTGAGTTCAGCCACACGTCTGAAGATACCGGAATTAAAACGGTTGATCGTGAGTCAGGGAGAGGTTGTTGCAATGGCATCATCCCTGGAGGAAGCGATCGAATCACTGGAAGGAAAACTTAAAAAAAGAATAGAGCGACAAAAAAGACGGTTTCCAACTGCAACCGAACAGACAGCACCGGTAAAGACAGAAGCTGAAAATTTGAAAGATCCCATGGAAAAACAAGAGATGGAAAAACAAGGGAAGGATTCAGAAGTAGCAGCGCCAGAAGATCCGGAAAAAACGGATGTGAATCCACCTGTTGAAAATAAAGAGCCGGCGGCTGAGCCCTCTGAAGACAAGATGGATAATTCAGAAGTGGAAAAAGAGCCATCTCAGGTGCCTGAAGAAGTGAACACCATATAGCGGAGCCAATTCAAAACGATTACTTCCATTTTACGACCAAGATGGCATGATTCGTAGGGGCAGGCCTCTGTGCCTGCCCTTTATGTGACCAAATATAGTGACAACATATTTTTTCAAATGGAATTATTTACAATCCCACAACCAGTGTTCCCAGTACCGAAACGCTGAGAATGACGAACATGAACATACATTCCAATAAATAGTCAATTATTGTTTGTATCATTTTTTTCCTCCGCATGCTTTTTTCGTGCTGCTCTGTCAAGAAACAGGGGGGTTCCATTTTTACTTAAACAGAGTGGATTGCCCAATGATGGCTGAGCTGAATCTTATGGACCTTCGATATTATCATTAAAAAAGTCCTGAGCTTCCTCCACTGAATCAAACAGTATCCAATCACGGCTTATGGTGTTTCCTGTTCCTTTTTTGATCCTCACAACCATCGTGTTCCCATGATACTCAAAATATTCGTGGTGGTTTTGAACAAAAATGTGTTTTGTCATTTTTTTAATCTCCTGTTGAAAGCAAGGGTTGTTTCAAAAGAAAGATAAGCCGGTTTATCAATATAATAAATAATATATTTAAATAAACACTGCGAATATAAAAAAATCATGTGAGCCCCACTGTATGATTTTTTATCGAAATTATCTGCATACCCAGATGACCTTTCCAATAATACGAATCGTATCCATCTCTTCATTACGCAGAAAAATCGGAGAATAATCCTTGTTATCACTGATCAGCACCAGCTTGTTCGGATGTTTTTCAACCCGTTTCACCATAATGGTATCATCGATTCCAATGGCATACAATGCTCCGGCCAGAACAGCTTTCTGGGATTCATCAACAAGTACCGTGTCTCCATCTTTCAGTTCCGGTGTCATGCTGTTTCCAAAAATATCCATCAGTACCATATTGTCCGAATTGCCTTTCTGAAGAAGCCACTCGGTTCGAAAGGAATAGTATCCTTCAATTTCAGAACCAACCTCAAAAGAGCCTCCTCCGGCACAAAGCCTGGCTTTAACCTTGGGAATACCTTTGAATTCAAAGCCATGGGAATCGGATGGTTTTAAATAGGTGGGGCCGTTACCAGTTTCAATCCAGTCTGGATTGAGTCCGAATAGCCGATATAAGTCCAGCAGCCACTTAGCCGGAAAGTCATTCTTTTTTTTAGCCTGTGTAATGGCAGATCGGTTGATATCTAAGGCAGATGCCAACTCATTTTGGGAGTTGATTCCAGTTGCAGAATAGACCCTGTGGAGAAAAGAATCAAATTTTGATGTCGGCATTGTGAATACCTTAATCAGGATGTTATTAGGGTTAGGGTCGGTTGAATTCTATTTGTTTCATTATATAAACAAATAAAAAATAAAAAGCAACACTTTTTTTAAAAAAGAATGGATAAACTTTGAAAAACTATTTTTCATTGTTCGTGCATCTTTGGTGGTATTGTCCTGGATTTCTTGCTATGATTGCATATATTGTAGGGTGATGCTGAAACATAAGGAAAGTATATCATGATGTTAAGAGAAATTGTCAATCGAAGTCAGGGGTTAACCATTCACGAGATGCGGTGTGACCAGAATGATTATTATGAAGTGGTCATCCTGAGTTCTGAAATCCAGAGCTGGGAAAAAATTCTGACATCGATTTTGGGCCTGCCAAGAAAACCCAAAGGAGTAAAACCCAGCGAGGATGATTTGAATCTGACAAGGGCTTCGGGTGGAATCCGGTTGAATCAGACCCTGTTTGAGCGGTCATTTGGGAACTATTCCATTATCGCAAAATTCTGGCCTTGGGATGACAATGAGCATATAACGCTCAAAATGGCTCAGCTGTCCTGATTGAATTTTGTATGCGGGACTGCGAGTCATTTCCATGTGAGAATTTTGAAAAACAGGGATATCCGAGCCAATTTCAAAACTATTAAAAAGCGTCACACCGGCGAAAGTCGGTGCCCAG
>CAYTGW010000009.1:21677-36354 GCA_964437395.1 uncultured Desulfocicer sp. | reverse complement strand
TTATATCATCTGCCTGAATCAGGTATGAAACCCCTGCCTCTGTTTTCAAGGCAGGATTTTCTGTGTAAAAGTCAACCAATGGCAGTACGGAGAGACTTTTTATCGTGCCGGTTGATATTTTTTTAATTTGAAAATGCTGTAATTCTTTTGCAACCCTTTTGTTTCCGGTTGTCAATTGAATCCACTTGAGAAAAAAGATAAGGCATATGATCCCGGTCAGAACAAGTATTGCATAGAGAAATGGCATATTATACTCCTTTTTTTAAAAATGTACTGATTCGTTTTTTACCTTTTACACTGTCAACCCCCCTCTATTTTTCTGACTAATGGTTGATTCACTTATGAAGCAGTTATTTTCTCAACAATATTTGCAAACGCCTTTGTTACAGAAGAATTCCGGTTCTCGCCCTGATAGGATACTCCGGAATCACCGCAGGATACCATTCTGGGATCAAAAGGGATTCTTCCCAAAAACAGGATGCCGGCTTCCTTTGCGGTTTTTTCTCCGCCCCCTGTACCAAACAGATCCACCATCTTGTTACAATGCGGGCATTCAAAACCACTCATATTTTCGATCAGACCGAATATTTCCATTTTTACGGTTCGACAGAAACTGATCGATTTCCGGATATCCGCAAGAGCAACCTCCTGAGGAGTTGTCACGATAATCGCTTTGGCATCCTTTATCAGTTGAGCGACTGTCAAAGGTTCATCACCTGTACCTGGCGGTGAATCAACAATCAGATAATCCAGGTCTCCCCAATCAACATCTCCAATAAACTGCCGGATAGCAGAATGCTTCACAGGCCCTCTCCAGATAATGGCATCGTCCCGGTTCGGCATCAGGGATTCAATGGAAACCGCATGCAGATTTTTTGAATACTGTTTCGGCTTGAGCTTCTGTTCACCATTTATATCCATCATCCCTTCCAGTCCAAGCATCCTTGGAATATCCGGACCATGAATATCAACATCCATCAAGCCGACCTTGTATCCCTTTTCCGACAGCGCAATAGCAAGATTCACAGACGTACTGGTTTTTCCAACGCCGCCTTTTCCGCTCATCACCAAAAATTTATTTTTGATTCTTTTTAATACCCGCCTTGCGAGTTCATCCGGATTCGGTTGAGGAACCTTATCTGAAATAGAAATTCCATCCTGTGCTTTTGTCATAGTCCACACCTTTTTCGCTGATTCGATACTTACCAATGACCTTCCACATTTGCCTGATCGGCAAAAGAGAGTCGCCCTTCCTTAAATGCAGTTACCGCATCCTGAACAGTTCCTCCGACATCATTTGCAACCTTGATGCCTGCTGCCTGAAGTGTTTTATAGGCATTCGGACCACAGAAACCTGTAAGAAGAACCTCCGCGCCTTTTTCACTCACCATGCTGGAGGCCTGAATCCCTGCTCCTTTGAATGCATCTGCATTTTTTGAATTATCCAGTACTTCAAATTCAAGACTGGATGTATCCACAACAAGAATATAAGCTGCCCTGCCAAATCTTGGATCAACCGGCGAACTCAGATCCTGTCCTTTTGACGTAACCGCAACTTTCATAATTCTTTCTCCTTTATATCAGGCATGTTGTGTACCACCGCCACATACCTGGTCCTCGGCTATCAATGTCAGCTTTCCGGCGATCAGATCTTCCACTACCGGCCGGATATCCATCCTCTCCGAATCATGATAAACATCGATTCCAACCTGTTTGAACCCCATGAGAGGCCGCATTCCTATGCCGCCGACAATGAGTGCATTGACTTTGTGACCAGCCAGAAGATTCACTGGTACCATGCAGCCACCCTGAATATGTTCCTGATTCTGAATGGTCAAAACCTGTTTGATCTTTCCATCTTCAACATCCACGAATGTGAATACATCACAATGACCGAAATGGCCTGCACGTTGACCATCCAAGCCACCGCTGCCGACAGAGGGGATTGCAATTCTGCCATTTTTCATCATACAAACGTCTCCTTTACTGAATTGTTGAAAGTAACTTATACCAGATCTCTTTCACGGTTTTACTGGTTTCTGACTCATGATTATATTCAAAAATGGTTTTCCCCAGAACCATCGACTCTGTAAAGATCGGATCAAAAGGAATCCGTCCGAGAACTACCATTTTCCGTTTTTTTGCCAATTTTTCAATCGCATCTGTCTGACCTGGATTCAAATCAAATTTATTCACACAAACCATCGCCGGAACCTTGAAATGCACGGCAAGCTGTGCCACTCTCTCCATATCATGAAGTCCGGACACTGTCGGCTCCGTAACAATCAACAGCGCGCCGGCTCCTCCAATTGAGGCGATCACCGGGCATCCGATACCAGGCGGGCCGTCTGTAATAATCAGTTCCAACTGCTTTTGCTCAGCCAGCTTCTGGGTCTCCCGGCGAATCAGCGTAACCAGTTTTCCTGAATTTTCCTCGGCAATTCCGAGCCTGGCATGAACCATCGGTCCAAAACGTGTTTCAGATATATACCATTCACCACAAATCTGGGAAGGAAATTCAATGGCTTTTTCCGAACAAAAATCCACACAGACACCACAGCCTTCACAGTCAATGTGGTCCACAACATAGCTTTCGCTGATCGCATCAAACCTGCATAAATCCTTGCACATTCCGCACTCAACACATTTTCCACGGTTGATCAGCGCTACACCACCCCCTATGAAATCCGTTTTTGTTTTGATATCCGGGTTCATCAACAAATGAAGGTCTGCCGCATCCACATCGGCATCACAGAGTATCTTTTTATCAGACAGGGAAGCAAATGCCGCCGTCAGACTTGTTTTTCCAGTGCCCCCTTTTCCGCTCACCACAACCAGCTCTTTCATGATCCCATCTCTCCTCTACCCGACCAATTTTTCAATCTTTCGGTATAACGCCAAAAATTCTTCTTTCCATTCGGGCATCTCCTGAACCATGAGTTTGCCGTTGGAATATGCTTCTGCGATGTTTCGATCAAAAGGAATCTCCATCAGTATTGGGATATTTTCTTGTCGGGCATATTTCTTGACATCCTGGTTTCCAATGTCCGAACGGTTGATAACCAGACCACGAGGGATGCCAAGCATCTTCACAGCCTCTACCGCCAACTTCAGATCATGCAGACCAAATGGTGTCGGCTCCGTTACCATCAGTACATAATCCGCTCCTTTCATTGCAGATATAACAGGACAGGATGTTCCCGGGGGAGCATCAATAATGTTAATTGCCTTGTCAACAACAAAGGAACGTACCTTTTTGATCAGCGGAGGCGACATGGCTTCTCCAACACGCAAGCGGCCATGCGTAAACTGGATATCCCCTGCTTTTCCTCTTTCAATCACACCGAGTTCCCGGCCTGTTTCCGTGATGGCCTTTTCCGGACATACTTCCATGCATCCGCCGCAATTGTGACAAAGTCCTGGAAATGTCAGAATATTCTTATTCAAAACAGCAATTGCATTGAATCTGCAGATATCAGAACATTTTTTACAATATGTGCATTTTGTTTTATCAATTTCCGGAACCGGTGCAAACGCAACGATCCTGTTCTCAATTTCAGGATGTAAAAACAGATGAACATTGGGTTCCTCCACATCACAATCCAGAATCTGAACATCCTTTCCAAGAGCAAAAGCCATATTTGTGGCCACAGTGGTTTTACCGGTGCCGCCTTTCCCGCTTGCTATACTGATAATCATTGATTCCAATCTCCACTATCCATCCATATTATTTTCCTCAACTGTTCCATCAAACGGTTCACGTCCACCTCCATAGTTTCCAGTGGAAGTGCCATAAGTATGCCGAGGCCTTCACTGGCTTCATGAAATTCATCATGTGAAAGACTGCTTGCTATTGCCTGATTGATGATCGGATTGACAGAAACCAATTTTTTTGCAAATCCAAGGCCTGTCATGTCACTGAGATTTTCATCTGCAATCACCAGATGGAAATCCCGGTCTCTGACCATTGACAGGCCTTGATTTCCGGATTCCGATCTTAAAACTTCCACTCCATTCCTGTCTTTCAATATCAAAAATAAAGAAGCTGAAAAGCTATTCTCCGAGCTGACGATCAGGATACGAATCATCTGTCATTCCTTTGATTGACTCTTCTCAAGTGTTACGATCTGCTTTTGATGTCCTCTGTCCTTCTGCGCCGCCTGGATATTACCGCTGCTGCAGGAAGGGCATTTCTCCTCTCCTCCAGTTTCATCCGACAGTTCCCACAAGTGTCGGCAATCCTGACACTTAAACATTTTCATACAGGCAATCTCAACTGCTCCGCCTTCGATCTTCAGTGCCTTGCCCCTGACGATGGCTTCCGCCACCTTGTAGTGCGCTGATTCAATAATCCTCCCAAACGTTTGACGAGAAATACCCATCTTTTCAGCAGCCTGATCCTGGTAAAGGCCTTCAAAGTCGGCCAGCCGGACGGCCTCGAACTCGTCAAAACTTAAAACCACCTCTTCCAATGCGGAGAGCGGAATGCCTCGGGGTTTAAAATAACTGGTTCCGGGCACGGATACGATTCGTCGACAACGTTTGGGTCTGGCCATATCGGATTATCCTCTGGACAACATTATGAGCATATGCCCATAATTTGTCAAGCATAAAAAAAATATTTTTTTCAAGAATCATCTGGTTTTAAAAACACCGGACAGATCATGACAGACGTTACGAGCATACCAGCGACGTCACAGCCAGCGTTGTTGATGCCATGCAAAAGTTGGCAGAAAGCCCCTGCGGCGCAACCAATAGCTGAACCGCTGTTGCTTTGATATGCTAATTCATAGATCACACCTTATCAATCACGCCATTCTTCAAGATAGCCTTTTAATCTGGACACTTCTGGATTTGGAAACAACCCCATACCTGTCTTTAATTTTCCAAACCCAAGTTTCCGATAGAACTCCTGCTTTCCTGGGGCAGCGTAAATCAACACTGGGGCACTTCTTGGAAGTTTCTCCAAGAGCGCAACCATAATGGATTTACCAATTCCCTTGCCTTGATATTTTGGGAGTACGACCACATCATAGATTGCTGATTGATATTGGCCATCTGAAATAGCGCGGTCAAAGCCTACGATGGTGTCATCCAGGAAAGCAGAACATACCGTGTGACTGTTTTCCGATGCGAGCTTTAACTTTTCAGGTTCACGTGTACCAAGAGGTGCAAGCCTGAAAATTTCACACAAAGCCGTCCAATCAATATTTTCAGTTCCGTATTTTATGGAGATATTCATCGCTATTTTTAGCATTGATAATCCAAGTATCCCATTAATAGATTGACCTTAACGGGCACAATTTGGGCACAATCTATGAAGAAGATTCATACAATAGACATTATTTGCAGGGAAACAAGCGAAAAACAATCTGTTCCATGCAGTCCTCCTTGATCTTGAGGACTACATACTATAAATTGATTACTGACGTCAGCTTTTTTTGATTATTTTTTCAAAGAGCTAAACTATTACAAAAAATTTAATATCGAGAGCCAATTTCAAAACTATTAAAAAGCGTCACACCGGCGAAAGTCAGTGCCCAGAAAAGAGCCGAAAATACTGGATAGCGCTACGCTTCACTGCGTGTCTAGTTTTCGCCGGAACTACAACAACAGACTTTTGAAATTGGCTCGATATAAAGAAGGATCAGAAATGAATAAAAAAATTCTCATTATTGATGATGATCTCAGCACATGCCGAATCCTTGAACTTGTGCTCGGAAAAAAAGGGCATGAGGTGCAATCGGTCAACAATGGAAATGCCGCTATCCTGGTGATCCGGGTACAGTCTTTTGATATCGCTTTCATGGATGTCCATCTGCCGGATCGCAAGGGCATTGAACTGCTTTCCCACTTTAAAAAGGTATGTCCTCAAACAGCCGTGATCATGGTCACCGGTGACGCTTCGGCTGAAACCGCCATACAGGCATTGAATGAAGGAGCCGATGCATACATCACCAAACCGATGAATATTGACTATGTTCATCATATCCTGGAGCAGACAATTGAAAAACAGAAATTGCGTGAAGACAACACAAGATTAAACCGGAAACTTCAGCAGGAACTGGGTGAAAAAATCCGGGCAGAGGCAACCCTCACCAATAATTTGAATTTTATTCAAAAACTGATCGATACGTTTCCAAGTCCTATTTTTTATAAGGATGCAGAGGGATGTTATCGGGGCTGTAATACGGCATTTGAAAAATACGTGGGAAAATCCAGAGAGGAGATTATCGGCAGAACCGATCAGGATGTTGCTCCCCGGCATCTTAAAAATCAGTATCTTTCAGCAACGGATATCATGAACCAGAATGGTAATGAGCTGGAGCATGAAGCCTCCATGCAGTTTGCCGATGGTTCAATTCATCATATGATTCTGAAAAGGGCTTTTTATTCGGATTCAGCCGGCAAACCAGCCGGACAGTTTTGTATCATGGTGGATATCACCGGACGAAAAAATGCGGAAACAGAGCGTCTCCGGTTATCGACTGCGATTGAGCAGGCCACGGAGAGCATCGTCATCACCGATAAAAATTCCATCATGCAGTATGTCAACCCGGCGGTGGAAAGAGTGACCGGATATTCCCGGGAAGAATTGATCGGAAAAAATCCCAGCATACTCAACAGCGGCCAGCATCCTGAATCGTTCTACGAGGAAATGTGGAAGACCCTTTCGGAAGGCAGGGTGTGGACCGGCCATCTCGTCAATAAACGCAAGGATGGATCTTTGTATGAAGAAGATGCCACTATCACACCGGTAAAAGACAATCTCGGTCATATTTCAAACTATGTGGCTGTAAAGCGGGATGTGACTGATGAGGTGCGTCAACGGAGGCAGATTCAGGTTGCCCAGAAGATGGAGGCCATTGGAACGTTGGCCGGCGGGATTGCCCATGATTTTAATAATATTCTGGCCGCAATCATGGGATACTCTGAACTGGCGCAGGAGGAACTTCCCATGGGAAGTCGGGCCCGTTCCCATTTTGATGAAATCCATAAAGCCAGCATTCGTGCAAAAGAGCTTGTGCATCAGATTTTAACCATCAGCCGCCAGGATGCGTATGAAAAGAATCCGGTACAGATTCATCTGATTGTCAAAGAAGTGATCAAGCTGATCCGGGCCACGTTGCCGGCTTCCATTGAAATCAAAGCACGGGTCTCAAAGTGCAAACCTGTACTGGCGGAAGCGACACAGATTCACCAGGTTCTGATGAATCTGTGTATCAATGCATATCACGCAATGTCCGATACCGGAGGTATCCTTGAGGTGTCTCTTGCGGAAACCCGATTTGAGCTTCCCATCATGGTCGGAGAGCTTACAATTCCCCCGGGAGAGTATGTGACGATTACGGTTCAGGATTCAGGCCATGGTATTGACGAGGAAAATATCGCGCGGATTTTTGATCCCTATTTTACTACAAAGCCCAAGGAAAAAGGCACTGGTTTGGGATTGTCTATTGTTTACAGTATCATTCAGCAGCATGGCGGTGCGATTCGGGTTCAGAGCAAAGCAGGAGAAGGTGCATGCTTTCAGATTTTTCTTCCGGTTCATGTCTATCCGGTGAAACGGAAAAAATCGGATGAGAAAAAGATTCCCAGAGGAAATGAGAAAATCCTGTTTGTTGATGATGAACCCGAACTGGCAAGCCTTGGGGAAAAGATTCTTTCTACACTGGGATATACGGTTGAAATTTTTACATTGGGCGAAGAGGCTCTGAAGGCATTTCAGGTCAGACCGGAGTATTTTGATCTGGTCATCACTGATATGTCGATGCCCAGAATGAGCGGTATTCAACTGGCAACCGCCCTTCGAAACGTGAGAAACAATATTCCGATTATCCTCTGTACCGGTTTTTCAGAACAGATTACAGACAATAACCTGGAATGTTCCGGAATCCGGAAAATGATGTTGAAACCGGTTACCAAAAGAGAACTAGCTGACGTTGTTCGTACGGTACTGGATACCTGTGCAGATTTTATTTCAGTCAACAATCATAGCTCGGCAGCAGAATAAGCAAATCCCTTCCTTTTTTTCCCGTGGATGAAAAAAATCGGATTTTTTTTCCCATTAAATTTTTCCTGCCTGAAAGACGATAATTTTTCAATTCCTTGTTATTATGATGATTATTTAAATGATGGCCTTGTGGCATATGTTTTGCTCTATGAAGTTGATGAAAAAGTTTCATTAAACTTTTCTGCGATATGCGCCGATTGAAATACAAACAGGTTGTAAGGCATCTTCCACTCTCAGATAAAAATGTAACCCAAAGAAAAGGCGGTCATTATGAACTATCGAATCCAGGAGGTCGGCAAAAAGATTGATGTCCCTGTATCTACTATTCGATATTGGCAGAAGGAGTTTTCTGAATATGTCAGCCCGGTGAAAACAGACGGCGGGCAAAGGCGGTATTCAGAACAGGATCTCTTCACCCTGACCCGGATCAAGGAGATGCTGCATCTGAATAACAAAACCATCGAGCAGGCAAGGATTCTTCTCTGCAACGGGAATTCGGATATTGGAAAGATTGACTGGACAACACAGACGATTCTGATAACCGGCGGTACCGGATCTTTTGGAAGACATTTCTGCCGGATCATGAACGACAAGTATAAGCCAAAAGTCGTCCGGGTCTATAGCCGTGATGAGCTGAAGCAACATGAGATGCGCCAGGAGTTCGGCGATGAACGTCTGCGGTATTTTCTTGGTGATGTGCGGGATCTTGAACGATTGAAAAGAGCCATGGTGGGGGTTGATATCGTCATCCATGCCGCTGCGTTGAAACAGGTTCCTGCATGTGAGTACAATCCGTTTGAAGCGGTAAAAACCAATATTCTCGGCGCTCAGAATATCATCAATGCGGCCATAGATTCCGGTGTAAAAAAAGTGGTTGCCCTGAGTACGGATAAAGCCGTGAACCCGGTGAATCTGTATGGAGCGACAAAGCTCTGTTCCGATAAGATCTTCATTAATGGAAACTCCTATGCCGGAGAAAAAGGGACCCGATTCAGTTGTGTCCGTTATGGCAATGTAATCGGAAGCCGGGGAAGTGTGATTCCTCTTTTCCGGGAACAGCAGAAAAAAGGTGAAATCACAATCACCGATGAGCGGATGACCCGTTTCTGGATCTCTCTGGATGAGGCGGTCAAGCTGGTTATGGACGGTTTATCCCACATGCAGGGAGGAGAGATTTTTGTACCCCGGATTCCCAGCATGAAGATCATTGATCTGGCAAGGGCGGTTGCACCGGATTGCAAAATCAAAACCATCGGGATACGTCCGGGCGAGAAATTGCATGAAGCCCTGATCACGGTAGAAGATGGAAGAAACACGGTCAAATACAATGGGATGTACATCGTCATGCCCCAGCATGAGTGGTGGGAACGAAAGAACTACATCAATGCAACAAAACTTCCCGAAGGTTTTTCCTATACCAGCGACAATAACAAAGAGTGGATGAGCGTGGATGATTTGCGAATGGTGATCAGCGCGAATTAGCGTAACCAGGAACCGGATGCGGTTTGCCATCATTCTGTTTTTTTCTCAAAACCCGGTTGAACCAGAGGTGTCGAATCTATGAAAAATCAACTTCAAAATCGATTAGACCGCAGGATGGTTATCCCCTATGGTCGTCAAACCATCACCGAACAGGACATTCATGCAGTACTGGACGTATTGCAGGCAGATTATCTTACAACCGGTCCGACGATCGAAGCGTTTGAAACACAATTTTCAGAATATGTGGGCTCATCTTATGCAGTTGCGGTTTCGAGCGGTACAGCCGCACTTCACGCAGCCATGTTCGCGATCGGAATCGGACCGGGAGATGAGGTGATTGTTCCTCCGATTACCTTTGCAGCAACGGCTAATGCGGTAGTTTATCAGGGAGCGACTCCGGTGTTTGCGGATGTGAGTCCGGATACCCTTCTGATCGATCCGTTCAAGGTGATCAAAAAAATCACGCCAAAAACAAAAGCGATTATTGCCGTTGATTATGCCGGTCAGCCTTGTGATTATCTTTCTTTGCGGCTGATCGCAGAGCAGAACAACCTTTTCTTGATATCCGATGCGTGCCATGCACTCGGGGCCGAGTACCGGGGAAGGAGAACCGGCAGTCTGGCGGACATCACGGTTTTCAGTTTTCATCCGGTAAAGCACATCACCACCGGCGAGGGAGGCATGGTCACAACCGATCAAAAATCCCTTGCAGAAAAAATGAGGCTGTTCCGCAATCATGGAATCAATTCAGATCATCGCAGCCGGCAAAAGACCGGAACCTGGTACTATGAGATGGTGGAGTTGGGCTATAACTACCGTATTTCCGATATTCAGTGCGCCCTCGGGATCAGCCAGCTCCGGCAGTTGCCGGATTTCCTGGATGCCCGGAGAAAAATCGCCCGGTATTATGATACAGCGTTTTCCGGGGAAACACGGATTCAGCCGTTGTCTTCCGGTTCCGATATCCTGCACGCCTATCATCTGTATGTTGTCCGGATTGATTTTTCAAAACTGAAAGCCAACCGGAAAACAATTTTCACGATTCTTCATGAGAAAGGGATTGAAACCAATGTTCATTATATTCCGGTCCACCTTCATCCTTTTTACCGGGAAAAGTTTCATACCCGGAAAGGACTCTGTCCTGTTGCGGAAAAAGCGTATGATCAGATTTTGTCCTTACCGATTTTTTCATCCATGACAAGTGTGGAAGCAGAGTATTGTTCCAATACGCTCATGGAGGTGGTTGAATCCGCACTTCCGGACAGACCGGGTGATAACGAATTCTTTGAATCATTTCATCACATACCGTTAGGAGAGAGCCATGCCTGAAACAGCATATTCGGAAGTATCACGACTTGAACATTTGTGGGGAGGAGAGTTCGGCAATGACTATGTGGATCGGAACCGGGATGCCCAAAACGGGCGTGAACCTTTCTGGAAGAATCTGATTGCCCAATATGAGATTGAAAATGTCCTGGAAGTCGGATGCAACGTGGGCGCAAATCTTTACTGGCTGAATCGATACCTGGAAAGCAGAAACGTCTTTGGTGTGGATATCAATGAAAAAGCCCTGAAGGAATTGAAAAAACGGAATCCGGATGTCAATGCAATATGGTCTCCGGCAAAAGAGCTGCCTTTCCGGGATCGGTATTTTGATCTGGTATTTACTACCGGAGTGCTGATTCACCAGACTCCTACGGCACTGCCAGTGGTGATATCCGAAATTGCAAGGTGTTCTCGGAAATATATCCTGTGTGCCGAATATTTTGCAGAGGAGCTCACCGAGATACCCTATCGAAATCAGCGGGGCGCTTTGTTTAAACAGAATTACGGCAAGATTTACCAGGATCTTTTTCCGGAATTGAGGCTGGTGGAAAAAGGATTTTTGTCCAAAGAAGCGGGCGGATGGGATGATGTGACATACTGGTTGTTCCGGAATTTTTAGCAAAACAAGGAGAAAACAATGAACATCGCGATCATCGTACCCTGTGTCAGACCGTATATGAAGAAAGCGTATTTCCCGACCGGAATCGCTTATGTAGCAACCGCTATGAAAAGAGCAGGATATGAATTTGATATTATCGATATTGAAGCGCACCGGCACACAAATGATGAACTGGCGATGATTCTCCGGAAAAAAACCTATGATGTCATCGCTCTGGGGACACTGGTATCCGGGTATAAGTATGTAGAGTCGATTGTCTCCATAGCCCGATCCACCAATCCGGGAAGTGTCATCATCGTCGGAAATTCCGTAGCGTCATCCATACCCGAATTCCTTCTGGAAAACACGGAAGTCGACATCGCGGTCAAGGGAGAAGGGGAAAACACAATGATCAACCTCCTTTCCGCACTTGAAAAAGGTCAGTCGCTGGATCAGGTCAAAGGGATCGTATTTTTGAAGAATGGCCGTATCGTTGACACCGGTCATGCAGACCCCATCCCGAATATCAGCCTGATCGATCATCCGGACTGGGAGCTATTTGACATGAATCTCTATCTTGAAAAATCTTTTCAGGATGTTCCGGAGCCTTATCCCATTCCAAAAGAGGAGATACGAGCATTTGTAGTCAATACAGCAAGAGGGTGTCCGTTCCGGTGTACATTCTGCTATCATGTTTTTCAATATACCTCCTATCGTCGTCGCTCGGTAGATTCCATTCTGTCTGAAATTGCAACGCTTCAGGAGAGGTACGGTATCAACTATATCAACTTTTTTGATGAACTGACCTTTTCCAACAAAAACCAGGTGCAGGAGTTCGTGGATGGAGTGAAGAAAAGCAAGCTCCGGTTTTTCTGGAATGCAGATATCCGGTCCGATCTTTTTACGGAAAAGGATCTTGCGCTTCTCCATGAAGTCAAACAGTCCGGCTGCATGAGTTTCGGATATTCGCTCGAATCCGGAAGTCCGGCGATCTTGAAGACCATGAATAAAAAATTAAAGGTGGAAGATTTCAAAAGGCAGAAGCTTGCACTGGATCAGGCAAAGATCACCTCTTTTACCAGCATTGTGCTGGGGTATCCACAGGAAACCCTTGAAACCCTGAAACAGACCTTTGACGTTTGCTATGACCTGGATATATTCCCCAGCACCGGGTATCTGCTGCCCCAGCCCGGAACACCCATGTTCGAGGTCGCCAGGCAGAAAGGCGCGGCCGATGACCTCGAAACCTATCTTCTCGGCATGGGGGATCGTCAAGACCTTCGTTTTAATCTGACCGATATTCCCGATGATCTGTTTCAGAATGAAGTGGCGAGACACCTGAAGCGGATCAATCAGAAAATCGGCCTTGGCCTGCACGATGATCAGCTTGTCAAAACTTTTACCTTTGTGACATCCAAAGAAACATCCCGGCATGCGGATACGCCGGCAGTTGCCGCATCCTGACCAGAAGGAGAAAAATATGATTCGATATTGTAAAAAGTGCGTCATGCCGGAAACCAAGCCGGATCTTTATATAGATGATGAAGGGGTTTGCAGTGCCTGCCGGAATTATGAGAAGCGGGATGAGGTTGACTGGGAGAGCCGCCGGAAGCAGCTCCTTACGATTCTGGAACGTTACCGTTCAAAAGACGGTTCCAACTGGGACTGCATCATACCCGTGAGCGGAGGAAAGGACAGCACCTACCAGGTCATCCGGATGCTCCAGCTTGGCATGAATCCGCTTTGTGTGACGGCAACCACCTGTCATCTGTCGGATATTGGAAGAAAGAATATTGAAAATATCCAGAATCTGGGAGTGGATTATATTGAGCTTACCAGCAATCGAGTGGTTCGAAGAAAACTCAACAGGCTCGGGTTGATGCAGGTCGGGGATATCTCGTGGCCGGAGCATGTCGGCATTTTCACGGTTCCGGTCAGAGCTGCGGTACAGTACAAGGTGCCCCTGATCGTATGGGGGGAGAATCCCCAGAATGAGTACGGTGGACCGGGTGCTGCCAGCAAGGATCATGTATTGACCCGAAGGTGGCTGGAGGAGTTCGGCGGGCTTCTGGGCCTGAGGGTGACCGATCTGATCAGCCAGGAAGGAATTGAACGCCGTCATCTGATTCCCTTTTCCTATCCAACCGATGAAGAACTGAAATCATCCAGTGTAACCGGAATATTCCTTGGGTATTATATCCCATGGGATGGATATTCCAATGCATTGCTTTCCCAGGCCCATGGGCTTACCACCTTCAACCGGACAGTTGAAGGATCGGTCGTGAGTTATGAAAACCTGGATAACTATCAGACCGGAATTCACGATTATTTCAAGTTTTTGAAATTTGGTTTTGGCAGGGCCACCGATATTGCCTGCCTTCATATCCGGAGAGGACGGATCACACGGGAAGACGGTCTAACAATGGTTCAGAAACATGATGGGAAATTTCCCTGGACCTACCTTGGAAAACCCATTGGCGAGATTCTGGAGCCTTTGGATATTTCTGTTGACCAATTCATACAGATCTGTGACCGGTTTACAAACAAGAAGCTGTTCAAAATCGATTCCCGAAACAACCTGATCAAAGATCGTCATGGAAATCTGACCAAGATCAATGATGACAATCCTAAGGAGGAAACGAAAAGTGCCGACAGCGCTGATCATCGATTACGGCATGGGAAACTTGCATTCGGTTAGACGGGCATTTGAAGAGTGCGGGGCAAATGTTCTGATATCCGATGACCCGAAAGATATAAGGAAGGCAACCCATATTGTCCTTCCCGGTGTAGGATCTTTCCATGATGGAATGGAGAGCCTTTTCAAATCCGGGTGGTGTGAAACCGTCCGGTCGGAAGCCGGGAATAAAGGAATTCCAATGCTGGGTATCTGTCTTGGCATGCAGCTCCTTGCTGAAAAAGGGTATGAAGGAGGAGAAATCGAAGGATTGGGTCTTATACCTGGTGTAGTTGAAAAATTGATTCCATCCTCCTCCCGGACACGGCTTCCCCATGTGGGATGGAATGAAATTTACCATACAAAAGAATCTCCTGTATTGGAAGATATCCCGGATGGAACGGATTTCTATTTTGTACACAGTTACCATTTTATTCCGTCGAAACAGGAAGATGCAATCTCCATGACACCCTATTGCGGAGAGTTTGTTTCTGCTGTGATGAATGAAAATGTTTTTGGTGTTCAGTTTCATCCGGAAAAGAGCCAGAAATATGGTTTCCGGGTGATCCGGAATTTTCTGGCG
>CAYTGW010000009.1:14267-21577 GCA_964437395.1 uncultured Desulfocicer sp. | reverse complement strand
TGCTGAAAGTACGCATCATTCCTACCTTGCTCTGGAAAGACTCCGGTCTGGTGAAAGGAGTCTCATTTGACAGCTGGAGACGGGTCGGAACTGTGCTTCCGGCTGTGAAAGTGTATAACATGAGGGAAGTAGATGAACTGATCGTTCTCGATATTACCGCCACACGGGAAAATCGGGAACCGGATTATGAATCGGTTGCAGAATTTTCCGGGGATTGTTTTGTCCCTCTGACAATCGGTGGAGGAATTCGGACAATCGATCATATCAAAAAACTCCTTCGATCCGGGGCGGACAAGGTTTCCATCAACAGTGCTGCCTATGATGATCCGGATCTGATTGCCCGGGCGGCCATGCATTTTGGATCGCAGTGTGTGGTTGCCGGTATTGATGCAAAAAAATTGGATGATGGAAATCATTATTGCTATACCCATTGCGGTTCAGGACACACCGGAAAAGAGGTCGTAGCCTGGGCAAAAGAGCTGGAAAAGCTGGGGGCTGGTGAAATCCTGATCACCTCTGCGGAAAAGGACGGAACCATGGAAGGATATGACCTTAATCTGATCCAAAAGGTTTCCGAAAATGTCAACATTCCGGTGATTGCATCCGGTGGTGCCGGAAATTATCAGCATATGGTTGACGCTCTTTCCATTGGGAAATCTTCGGCTGTTGCGGCTGCCAGCATGTTTCATTTTACCGAGCAGACACCGCTCGGAGCCAAACAGTTTCTTCAGGAAAAAGGCATCTGTGTACGAAATGCCAACATGAGGCAGTGATATGGAAAAAACAGTTGCTATCATTCAGGCACGCATGGGATCCACCCGTTTGCCGGGCAAGGTTTTGAAAAACCTTTGCGGCAGACCCGTGCTGGAACATGTGATCGACAGGGTTGGTCAAATGAAAGAGATTGATGAGATCGTGATCGCTACTACAGAGCTTCCCCAGGATCATATCATTGCCGAGCTGTCCGAAAGATTGACCGTGAATTGTTTCAGGGGAAGCGAGGATGATGTCCTTTCCCGTTATTATTTTGCAGCAAAAGAGAGAAGGGCGGATCACGTTGTACGCATTACTTCCGACTGCCCGCTATTTGATCCCATTGTCGGGGATTTTGTGGTCCGGTTTTATCAGGAACATGGATATGACATTGTATCCAACGCCGGCGCACTGGATTCAAAACGGACCTTCCCGCCCGGCCTGGATACGGAGGTGTTCTCCTTTCCGGTTCTGGAAACTGCATTCCGGAATGCAAAGGAAAAATACCAACGGGAGCACGTAACGCCATATATTTATGAACATCCGGATCATCAGGTGTTTCACTTTAACTGTGCAGATGACTACTCCCATTTCCGATGGACCCTGGATACGGAAGAAGATTTTCAGCTCATTCAGACAATATATCAGGAGTTATTTCATGGGGTGCATGATTTTTTTATGAACGATATTGTTGAGTTGATGTCCAGGAAACCATACTTGGCTTTTCTCAATGCAACTGTTTTTCAGAAGAAATACAAAGATGTCGGCTGAGGAAAAAAAGAGTGTATATGAATTGTTCCATAGAAAAAACGATTCTTTTCAGGGTGGATGCAAACTCGGCAATCGGCTGCGGCCATCTCATGCGATGCCTGGCTCTGGCACAGGCCTGTTCGGACAAGCAATTGAAAACGATTTTCGCACTCTCCTCCTCTTCCCGGGAAGCTTCTGAGAACAAGGCGTTGCATGGGTTCAATATCTGCTTTGTTACGGCTTATCCCGGAAGTTTGCAGGATTCCAGAGAGACAATACAACTGGCAGTTCAAAACAATGCCTCGTGGATTGTCATTGACGGATACCATTTTGATGAAACCTATCATCAAAAAGTAAAAGAATCGGGGATAAGAATTCTCTGTATCGATGATTGCAGCCAGATGGCTTTTTATTATGCAGATATTATTTTGAATCAGAATTTTCATGCAGATGAAGGACAGTATCAGAATCGATCCCCGCATACACAGCTTCTTCTCGGCAGCCGATATGTTCTTCTTCGGAACGAATTTTTGAAGCTGACAGACCGGACGAGAAATATTCCGGATCAGGGAAGAAGAATTCTCATCACCATGGGGGGGAGTGATCTTCAGAATATTACCCTTACGGTTGTAAAGTGGATATCGGAACTTTGCCTTCCGGATCTGATTGCAGATGTTGTTTTGGGCCCTTCCAATCTTTATTTTCCGGAGATTAGAAATTATTTGAATCAACAGCCTGGTTTGTTCCGGATTCATCGAAACGTGAACAATATGTCCGGACTGATGGCCAATGCCGACCTTGCGATTTCTTCTGCCGGGACCACTTCCTGGGAGATGGCGTTCATGGGGGTTCCGAGCCTGCTGATTGTCATTGCGGAAAATCAGCGTCCAATTGCTGAAAAACTTCACTCACTGGGTGCATCCATTTACCTGGGGTGGCATGAAGAAATCACTTCCGGTATTGTTCAGCAGAAAGTATTGGAATTGATACGTTCACCGGAACAACGGGAAAAAATGATGCAGATCGGACAGGGAATCGTAGACGGGAAGGGCAGAGAAAGGGTGGTTGAGGAAATCACAAAAAGCCGGATTGCGCTGCGACCGGCAGATGAAAGCGATTGCAGGATGATCTGGGAATGGGCCAATGATGAAATTGTCCGGGAAGCCTCGTTTTCAACTGAAATTATATCCTGGGACAGGCATGTGGAATGGTTTCAGACCAAGCTGAAAGATTCGGGATGTGAGATTTATATTGCTCACAATGAAGACGGCAGACAACTGGGGCAGATTCGTTTTGAGATGGATCACAACGACGCGGTTATTTCCATCAGCCTGGACCCTGCTTGCCGCAACAAGGGATATGGCAGACAGATCATTGCTATGGGAACCCAGATGATACTTGCGAGAAGAAATGTTGAACAGGTTCGCGCTATGGTAAAAAAAAGCAATATCGCTTCCTTGCGGGCTTTTGAAAATGCATTATTTGAAAAAGAAGGAATGGACGAATTTCTGGGAGAGCACTCCTTTCGTCTGGTTTATCGAAAAAATGACAGGGGAAAACATGCATATCACCATTAACAACCGGAAGATCGGTCAGGATTGCCCTGTTTATATCATTGCCGAAATGTCGGCCAATCATCATCAGGATTTTCAACAGGCTGTATCGATTCTGGAGGAGGCGGCAAAAGCCGGTGCTGATGCGGTAAAGCTGCAAACCTACACTCCGGATACCCTGACCATCCCTTGTGATAAGGATTTATTCCGGATTGATAAAGGACGGATATGGGGAGGGAAGAATCTGTATGATCTATATCAGGAAGCGTATACACCATGGGAGTGGCAACCCAGGCTGAAACAGACGGCGGACAAGCTGAGCATTGATCTGTTTTCTTCCCCCTTTGATCCCACGGCGGTTGATTTTCTGGAACAGATGAATGTGCCGGCCTATAAGATTGCCTCTTTTGAGATTGTCGATATTCCGCTGATTCAATATATCGCCCGTACCGGGAAACCCATGATTCTGTCTACCGGGATGGCAAGTCAGAATGAGATCCAGGAAGCCCTGGATACGATTCACCGGGCCGCTAATTCACAGGTCGCCTTGTTGAAATGCACCAGCGCTTATCCGGCAATGGTTGAGGAGATGAACCTTCGAACCATTGCCCATATGACCGATCATTTCAAGACGCCGGTCGGTCTTTCCGACCACACCCTGGACGATACATCTGCCATTGCTGCTGTTGCCCTTGGCGCCTGTATTGTCGAAAAACATATTACGCTTTCAAGAAGCAGTTCAGGGCCTGACAGTTCATTTTCCATGGAGATCCATGAGTTTGAACGGATGGTGAAATCCATCCGGCTGGCAGAAAAGTCTCTCGGAACCGTAAGCTACCAGCCGAGCCGGAAAGAGCAGACAAACCGTATGTTCCGGAGGTCTTTGTTTGCGGTTGCGGAAATCAGAGAAAATGAAGCGTTTACCCATGAAAATATCCGTTCCATCCGGCCTGCTCATGGTCTGCATACCCGATATCTGCCGGAGATCATCGGCAGAAAAGCCTCCCGGGATATTGAATATGGAACGCCGATTTCCTGGGAACTCATTCAACAGGGCTGACAAAAGGAGGCACAAATGACAGGACCTCATGTTCGACTTTCACAATTTCATATCAATCTTTTGTATGACCGGAGTTACGAGGATACCTGGAAAGAACACGGTGGACTGGCCGGTCATATCGATCATTCCATGAGAAGAGAATACAATCTGGCCCGTCTGCAAAAGGATTATGACATGATCAACTATGCAGCGACGCACCAATCCGAGTTCCCTGTCCTTGCGCTGTATTCAAAGGATATCGGGGAGCTTTATCGTAAATTCGGTCTGGTCAATGCGGTCATGGATCCTGAGTTTGATTATTTTTTATTTACCGGTTTCAGCAGGAGCGGGGGGACCTATCAGCAGAATGAATATGCGAGGATGAAAGCATTTGATATCAAAAAAGAGCATATCAGTTTTAACCATGATTTTTTTCCATCCAATCAGACCCGTGCTGTTTTTGATTACAAACAGATGATAGATGACCTGCATATCTATTTTGCAGCCTTGATCACCATGTCCCGGTTTTATCATCGGAAAAGCTTTTTCTTCCGGACTATACTGGGGGCGTTATATCTTCCTTATATATGCCAATTCCTTGCGCTGTGCCCGAAAGTCAAATTTTACTGGCGTCACATCATCCGAGACCTTCATGGTGCTTATCAATCACTGGACAGGATGTTCAACGGAGAATTTCCCAAAAAAGCAAACCTGGAAATTTATCATTCCGTATGTGGGTTTGATACGGATTTCGGGAATGTGGCCATGTTCTGGTTCATGGCCAACACCACGATTCTGCCGACCATGAGGGGACTCCCTTTCTGGGATTTGAAAATTGATACTACGCAGCCGGAGAGCCGGATACAAATGGATCTCAAGCAGTGTATCGATCAGTATATCGATAAAAACCAGCATGTGAAAGGGTATGAACACGGGCTTCCGGTTATTCAAAAGTTCGGCAGGGATGTGGAAGAAAAGTGCAGCCTGGATGGAAAGATTTTAGCCGTGGACAAAGAGTACAAGCCGGATCAATTTAACTACAAGCCCGTGCAGGAGATCGATGATAAGCATAGCCGTACCTATGTATTTCTGCTGGAGCAGTTGACTGCTCTGTACCAGGCCTTTGGGATAGATTTTGATGGGAAACTGGAAAGAATCTGATGGACAGGGTGGAATGTATGACCGAAATTCTGGAAATGGCGCTTTTGCATCATCAATCCGGGCGGCTTGAAGAGGCAAAGCAATATTATTCCGAGATTCTTCAGGAAGACCCCCGGCATTCGGATGCGATCCACCTGATGGGGTTGATTGCTCATCAGTCGGGCAATCATGAAGAGGCGGTCAGGCTGATCCAGCAGGCGATATCGCTCAATGGATCAATCGCGCTTTACTATCATAATCTGGGTCTTGTTCAGGATGCACTGGGAGATACAGAATCCGCAGCATTGTCATATATACAGGCGGTTCAGATCGATCCGCATTATATCGAGGCATATAACCGTCTTTTGCATCATTGCCCGGATTATGCGGAAGCGTATCTGAAAAGGGGGATTGCGTTTCAGACCAAAGGGAAGCTCCGGGAGGCGATGACGGATTTCAGAAAAGCCATACAGATACAGCCGGACTTGGCGGAAGCGTATAACAACCTGGGATCGGTAATCGAGCAATCCAACGGCAATCTTCAGGAAGCAGTTGATCTTTATCATCAAGCCATTTTGATTCAGAACGATTTTATCGAACCCCACATCAATCTTGGCGTGATTGATCTTTATCAGGGAAGGGTAGACGATGCAGAGCGCTGTTTCAGGCAGGTAATGAAAATGAATCCTGAAAATGTCGACGGACACTTCAGCCTGTCCCTGGCAATGCTGCTGAAGGGGGATTTTGAAAATGGGTGGAAAGAGTATGAATGGCGATTGAAAAGAGACCGGTGGAAAAACTCCTGTCCTCACAGATTTACCATACCCCGATGGGATGGAATGCCCTTTCACGGGAAAAAACTGTTTGTTTATGGGGAGCAGGGTCTTGGGGATGTCATCCAGTTTTCACGATATCTGCCCATGGTCAAGGCCCTGGGAGGAACGGTTGTGTTTGAAACCAGTGAACTTCTGTTTCACATTTTTCAGGGGTTCCCCGGTACGGATGAGGTTGTCCAGAGGCCTTACTCCGGTGATATAAACAGGGAGTTCAGTTATCATATCCCTCTTCTGAGTCTGCCGGGGATTTTTAAAACAACCCTTTCTACGATTCCGGCGGATATCCCCTATCTGAACGCAGACCCGCGGAAAGCAAATGACTGGAAACAGAAACTCTGCGACAAGGAAATGAAAATCGGCATTGTCTGGGCCGGGAATCCGGACAATAAAGATGATCAATACCGGTCCTGCCGTCTGACGGATTTTCTGCCTCTTTTTCAAATCCCAGGTGTTCGCTGCTATGGCCTGCAAAAAGGCGAGCCGTCAAAAGAAGTCGTGCAACTGCCGGATGGGATGGTTTTTATCAACCTGGGAGAGAAACTTGCGGATTTTTCAGACACGGCAGGTGTGATCGAAAATCTGGATCTCATCATTTCCGTGGATACAGCCGTGATTCATCTGGCCGGAGCCATGGGAAAACCGGTCTGGAATCTGCGGCCTGCCATACCATACTGGGTATGGATGATGGATCGTGAGGATACCCCCTGGTATCCGACCATGAGAATCTTCCGGCAAAAGGAGTTGGGAAACTGGCATGATGTAATGAAAACGGCTGCTCATGAAGCAGTGCTTTTTGTTGGGAAGCATCATGCAGGCTGATCCGGGTTTGGGTTTCAGTAACGATATCTCCAATGCGCTTCAAAAAGTTATCTCAATCCCTATTGTCATGAGTCCCCGTCCTCCTATGCTGCCGGTTTGCCACTGCCTGCCATGCCGCCTTGCTCCGTGCCCCTCATAACCGTGAGCGCAGTTGAAACCATTGTCGAAACATCCGTAAGATTGGAAGGAACGATCATGGTGTTATTGGTCTTTGCAAGATTACCAAACTGCTGAAGATACAGTTCCGCAACCCGCAGGTTAACTGCCTGGGGGCCATTGTTCAAACCGATAGCTTTTGCAATCTCCGCGATACCTGTAGCGGTGGCTTCGGCTACAAGCGTGATTTCTTTGGCACGCCCTTCGGCCTCGTTGATGCGGCGCTGCTTTTCGCCTTCGGAACTTAGGATGGCATTTTGGCGC
>CAYTGW010000009.1:11726-14257 GCA_964437395.1 uncultured Desulfocicer sp. | reverse complement strand
CCCTCGGACCTGAGGATAAACTCCTGCTTATCTCCTTCAGACCGGTTGATCTTGGACTGACGGTCGCCTTCGGATTCAAGAATCAGTGCCCGTTTCTCGCGTTCGGCGCGCATTTGCTTTTCCATGGCCTCGCGGATTGTCTGCGGCGGAACGATGTTTTTAACTTCGTAACGCATTACCTTCACACCCCAGGGCTCGGAAGCCTTGTCCACTGCCGACACGATGGAGCTGTTGATGGTTTCGCGCTCTTCAAAGGTTTTGTCAAGAGGAAGTCTGCCGATAACTGAGCGCATCGTGGTCTGGGAAAGCTGGACAGATGCAAACTCATAGTTGTTGATGCCGTAACTTGCATTTTTCGGGTCAATAACCTGAAGATACAGAATACCATCAACCTCCACAGGTATATTATCATTTGTTATGCAGGTTTGGGGCGGCACATCAACTGCCTGCTCTTTGAGCGTGTGTTTGTATGATACCCGGTCGATAAATGGTATGAGTATATGGAAACCAGCCTCAAGCGTTGAAGAGTATTTGCCCAAGCGCTCGACGATGAATGCACTTTTCTGTGGTACGACCCTGACGGCCTTGAGAAATGCCACCACGATAAGGATGATCAGACCAGTTAAAATTATTGAAGAAATTCCCATGCAGTATTACCTCCTGTTATGATTTGTTCGTTTGTTTGTGTGTAACCGGTTGCAGCAGGGGCGGATCTATCGCGTTCGCCCGATAAAGCAGCCGCCCTGTTTACAGAGGCACAACCTTCAACCTCAGACCAATTCTGTCTATAATCTTAACACGGGCATCCACATCCAGGATGACCTCTGACGTAGCATCCCAATCAACCCCGTTAAATTCGACTTTTCCGGGTTTGCCTGGTTCGATGCGAACCGACACGACTGCCTCTTTTCCGAAGTAGTCATCTATGTTCTGACCGGAATTTTGTCTGGATGAAACATATCCGAAAAACACGGGTTTCAATTTTTTTCGCATAAAGGCAAGCAGCACGATGGAGGAGATCGCAAAAATAATGAGCTGCGTAGAAAGATTAATATCAAAGAGCAGATAGAGTACTGTCACAATCCAGGCACCAAACCCGAAAAACATCAGGATCAGGGACGGTGCGAACAGCTCCGTGAGCAGCAGCGCCAGGCCTGCAAAAAACCATAACAATCCAGGGTTGCTCAGCATTTGTAAAGACATACGCCGCCTCCTTAAGGATAATCCTTTGTTTTTTTTGAAGATGAATATATGTAAAAGTCGGTTGTGCGTCAACAGCATTGTTTATGCATAACTTTATTTATGCAACACGTTGATATGTCCGTCAGTCCTGCCTGCCTCCATCCCTGAACAAACAATTGGATTGCCTTTTCATTGCATATGCAATCCTGTTGATGATATAATTTTTCATGAGTCAGCCTTTTCTGTCTTGAGATCACTTCCAGAATCGTTCATTTATCTCTCAAATTATGTAATTTATAACATAATTTCCTATAAATCACATAACCAATGACTTGTCTGTCCCTGAGATATCTTACTAACAACATGATATTTATCATAATTGTCTGTTCAATATTTTGGGCATGTTAATTGCTATAAACATTTAATGAATACGATATCTTATGCACTTTTAAAAAAAGGATGGAGATTATGATACTTTTATTACTCATCTTATCCGGAATCGGTGTAATGTTCTGCCTCTATCTGGCTATTGCCTGTCTTCTGGCTGCATCCCAGGAGAATGTGTTGCCGGATATTGAGGATATAGAAATCAGCTAAACCAGAGTGCAGTCATCGGCACAATGATATCTTTATATCAGATAGGGTTAGCGGATATTTTTTCCCGTTCAATCCCTTTTTATGCCAACACGAATATCAGGTTGTCTCTCCTTTTTGCCGGATCATATGTTTTATGCTTTCAAATTTCTCTTCGGTTAGATCGTATTTAATAAAAGGAATCAGACTGAGCAGCACCATGGCTGCAGTAAAAATGCAGAATATGATTCGGATACCGGTTTCAACACTTTCAGGTTGTATTGCATCTGCATCGAAACCGGACAGAGAAAGTGCAAACCCGACTATACTGGGTCCCACGGAATAAGCAGTTTTTTGACCGCATGACCAGATGCCGGAAAAAATACCTTCTCTTCTCATGCCGGACTGTAGCTCATCAAATTCAATGGTATCCGGCAGCATGGAAAAAGGAAACAACTGAAAGCTAGAAAAACCGATGCCCAGAAGAAATATTTGAACATAAAATAAATTCAACTGTGACGGTTGAGTAAAGAATAATGAAAAGAGCATGAACGATAATATACACAACCCGATGGTATAAGCTTTTATTTTTCCAAGCTTTACGCCTATTTTAACCCACACAGGAATAAAGAGAATAGCAGTCACAATTAAAATGGGGAAAATAATACCCATGGCGGTTTCCGGCAAACCCATGACATATTTCACATAATAGATTAATCCTGCCATGAGCACACCGATGGACAATGACTGGAGGATATACATCAGTATCAGATTTT
>CAYTGW010000009.1:0-11716 GCA_964437395.1 uncultured Desulfocicer sp. | reverse complement strand
CGGAAGGCGATTTTAATCTGTTCACCCATGGGGGCCATTTTCTCACTGACCGGCAGAGTCCTGGCGTTTCGTGTTGCCCGAAAGCAGATAAGACAAAAAAAAGTGATGGCTACACCGAAGACAAAGCCCATGAAACGAAATCCAGACTCCCCACCGCCGCCAAAATCAACCAGCGGCATGGCAAGGCCGCCGGCAAATAAAACGCCTATGGATGAACCGATCATCCTGAAAGAAGTGATGGACATCCGTTCGTTATAATTGTCGGACATCTCCGCCACCATGCTTGAATACGGGATATTGAAGACAGTAAACACCGTGCATCCCAGAGCAAACATTAAACTCACATGGAGTGCCTTTGAAAAACCAGAAGCATAATGTGGGACAATAAACATAAGAAAAAAAATAATCCCGAAAGGTATTGCGGCCGCAAGAAGATAAGGGCGTCTTCTGCCCATACGGGAACGGGTGACATCCGAGATTCCACCCATGATCGGATCTGAAACCACATCCCACAGTTTTGGAAAAAGGAGTGCCAGTCCTGCAAGCGCAGGTTCCACACCCAGTATATTGGTGAGAAAAAAGAGCAGAAACAGACCGCTTGTCACAATAAAAATATTGCAGCCGATATCGCCGATTCCATATCCTGCCTTCAGCCCAAAAGACAGTTTTTGTTTTTCCAGAGTATCCAAGTTGCCCCTCCTTCCTGTAAAAGAGTGAATCGAATCTCAATTGATCGGAAAAAATGTTGTTATCATTTCGACATATAACATGAAAAAAAACTTTTTATCCAGTATTTTCAACCAGCCGGAGGTCTCGGCCATTGAACAGCGGATTCCAGTCCCAAGGCCACTTCCGATAGGATACCTTTTTCGACATATATGGGACGAATGACGGCGCGAAGAGCAGGCAGCTTTCGCATGAAAATAATGGAGCATGCCAGGCAGCAGCTCCCGCCGATCACTAGTGTTTCGGGCGTTCCAATTCGATTGGCAACGGCTCCGGCCAGAAAACTTCCGAGGGGGGTTGTACCCATGACGCACATGACATACAAACTCATTATCCGGCCGCGTTTGTCTTCGTCCACGATTGTCTGCAAGATGGTATTGCTGGAAGCCATCTGAACCATCATGCCGAAGCCTGTAATGATAAGCAGCAATATGGAAAGCCATTGGTAGCGGGACAGCGCAAATCCGATCAGCCCTAAACTGAACAGGATAGCCGTCAAGGGAAGGATACGTACCAGGCCTACCACTGTTTTTCGGGAGGCGAGATAAACCGCTCCGCACAGAGCGCCTCCGCCTGTCGCACTCATGAGAAAGCCTAATGTGTGTGCACCACCATGCAAAATGTCTTTGGCAAAAATCGGCATCAAAACAATATAAGGTGTTCCCAGTATGCTCATCACTATCAGCAGAGACAGCACAATCCGGATGGGAGCAAAACCAAAAGCATAGGAAAACCCCTCCTGCAAGCCATGCAGCAGGTTTTGCTGTTTTGTTTTTCTTTCTACCTTGGGAATCCGCATCAGCAGCAGAGCGGCAATAACGAACAGATAACTGAGTCCGTTCAGCAAAAAGCATGGGCCTTCTCCAAAAACGGCGATCAGAGCCCCGGCGATGGCCGGACCCACCAATCGGGCGCCATTGAACATAGCAGAATTCAAGGCAATAGCGTTGCTCAGATCTTCTATTTTTTCGATCATTTCCAGAGTAAATGCCTGCCGGACCGGCGTATCAAAGGCATTGATCAGTCCGAGAAAAACAGCCAGAACCATGATATGTTCGATCCGGATCGATCCGGTCATGATCAAACCGGCCAGTATCAAGGCCTGGAGCATGGCCAGCACCTGGGTTGTGACCAGCAGGCGTCGCCGATCGATCCGGTCGGCCAACACACCGGCAAAAGGAGAAAACACAAAGACCGGGATCAGCCCAAGAAAGGAAACTGTACCCAAAAGCACTTCCGAAGAAGTCAGCCGGTAAACCAACCAGCTCATAGCCACCCGCTGGATCCAGGTACCGAGAAGGGAGATACTCTGGCCGGCGAAAAAGAGACGATAGTTCCGGGAGGCCAGGGTCCGGAAAAGGTTTTTCAGACCACTGGAGTTTGCCGGATGATTGCGATCCTCATTCATTATTGCGAATCCTATTGGAATCAGTCTTTGGGCCCTTGTTGCGGTTGGGTGAAGAAATCGCCGGCGCAATCTGATTGACGGGTCTGTCCGTAATCAAAGACCTGCTGAATTTCGTATGATTGGGTTCGATTGTCCGGTTGGCCTTGATTGCCCGGCTGGTTTCGAGTGTCCGGTTGGACCGGATTGTATGACCGGGTCCGTATGTCCGGCTGGTCTTGAATGTCCGGTCGGGCTCGGCATTTTTCTGTGAATGGTTTACCGGCTTGTTGATTATCTGGGTTTTTCGTTCCTTACGGTCGTCATGATAGGTGCGGACGGCATTTCCAATCTGATTAATTTTGGTTCGCTTTTTTTTATCCATCGGGTTGAGTCGAACCGGAGAATCAATACTTCTCCTCACCGGGCTGAATCCGGTGGTCACATTATCTGTCCTGGGTGAATTGTGCCTGTCTCGGCCTTGTCCTATCCCAAAATCCGGTCTGCGCGATGGCCGTGCGGATTCATGTTCACGTCGTTCCTGAAATCGCGATTGCAAGTGATGTTCCCAATATTTGTCATTTCGATGGTGCCAGCGTTGATGCGCATAAATTGGATCATAGCCGGACCGTCTGCCATGGTGTGAAAACCAGGGGTAGAACCCTTTGCGGTAGTATTTCTGGGCATAATAGTCTCCAAAATAATAATGGCGATAGCCAGGCCGCAGAAAGAGGCAATCGGAAAATACGTTCAGGTTCACCACATGTCCGGGTGAGAATGAAAACACCACTCCTCTGTGCATATTTGGAGAGACATACACCGGCGCATACAGAACGCCCCGTTTGTCCGTGATTAAATCCCAATATCCGCTCACGAAAATATAGCCCCGGGGAGTCCAGGAATAATGGGCCGGAATCCATATCCAGTCCCTGTGCATTTTAGCCCAGAAACCAGGTCGCCAGGCGTAACGGCCATGGTGCCAGATCCAGCATCCGGGAATCCAGCCATCATCAGACGAAGGGGCGTGGGCATCGGGGCCCAATTCAATCGAGTCCGGCGGTTCCGGCAGGTATGTTGCCTCATTTGTCTGGATCGTAATCCAGTAACCGGAAGTCCACTGAAAACCCTCACCGGATCTGTCCCAATTACCCGGGACCCATTGCCGGCCCGGAGGCGGGATGCGCCAGATGCCGCTTACCCAGATATATTCGCTGCGTTCATCATCCCAGGCCCAATAGCCGGGAATCCATTGAACGTCTCCGTCCGGTTTCTGCTCCGGTGGCACCTCCTCGATTAAAGAGGGCGGTTCTTCGGGCGCCATCGTTCCTGGCTGAGGATCATGGACCACGGTTTCGGCAAAAGCCTCATGAATGGGCCCATGGGAAAGTACTTGCACCTCTCCATCTTCTCCGGATTCCTCCTGCTCAGCCAAGGCCGGATGCAAACCAAACCCCATTCCGATTGCTGCTGAAATGGATAGTATGAATGCAAACCGAACAAGGCGCAGGTTCATGATTTTTATCTCCTTTATCAAAGCATCTGACTGTTTGAAGATCGGCTTTATTTATAGCAAATTGGTTATGGTAGGCAACCATTATGTTGCATAAACTCAGTTATTGACTCAAAAGTGTCTTGCATATATATTTGCACTTCAGAAAATCAAGGCCTTATCCATTCTCTTAAAACAACGGTGCAGCAGTAGGGCTGCTTTTTCTGCCAGGGGAATATCGATTATTACCATTCAATAAGGAGGGCTGTATGGGACACATAGCTGGAAAAGATGTTTATCGCCGTCTTTGGAAAAAAGTGGATGGTTTAACAATGCGAACACCTTGGAATAAAGCATTTCATGATATTCTGAAGGAGCTCTATAGTCCGGATGAAGCAGATGTAATTGCAAAAATGCCTTACGGCGCATCTACCTTCGAACGTGTGGCTAGGATAACAAAATATTCCGATGTCAAATTGAAAAAGATACTGGATCAACTGTGTAAAAAAGGACTTGTCATCGATTTTTTTGCCAACAATCATTACCATTATATGCCATCGCCTATAGTAATCGGTATATTCGAATTCACCATGATGCGGACGGGTGAAGGTCTCAACTCAGAAGGCTGGGCGAAACTTTTTAGTCAATATTTTCCAGGCGCGTTCTATGCCGGAAATCTAAGCCATGATGAAATTACATCGCTCATGCGCACCGTGCCCCACGATGAAATGATTCGTCCGTCATCACATGTGGAAGTCCTTGATTATGAAAAAGCAACATCGATTATTGAGTCGCACGACAAATTCTCCATCGGCTATTGCTCCTGCCGCCATGAAAAGTCGCACATGAATGAAAAGGAGTGTGATGTGCCCCTGGAAAGCTGCACAGCATTCGGCTACGCGGCTGACTATCTGATCCGGAATAATCTGGCCAAAGAGGTCTCCAAATCCGAAATGCTGGAACACCTGGCAAGATCAAAGGAGATGGGGCTGGTACTGAATGCCGACAACGTACAAAGAAATGTAAGCTATATGTGTCATTGCTGCGGATGCTGTTGCAATGTCCTTTTGGGAATTCGCAAGTACGGATATGATAATGTCGTGATTACGTCCAACTATATTGCCCAGCCGGATGAACAGGATTGTGTCGGGTGCGGGAAATGTGCCGAGGCTTGCCCGATTCATGCCATTGAAATGAAGCCGCTCACGCCTCCCATTGGGAAAAAGAAAAAGCAGGCTGTTGTGGATATGTCTATCTGTATTGGATGCGGAGTATGTGCCTTGAGTTGTAAAAAAAAGGCCATGTCGCTTGTTCCACGCAAACAGCGGGCCTTGCATCCTGAAACAACATTTCAGCGGGTTATCCTGCAATGCCTGGACAGGGGGACACTTCAGAACCAGATTTTCGACAACCCTCAAAGTATCAGTCAGTCTGTCATGCGCGCGATAGTCGGTGCATTCTTTAAACTGCCGCCGGTAAAAAGGGCTCTTTTGAGCGATACGCTTCGTTCAACATTTCTGAAAGCAATGGAATCAGGAGTCAAACTCCAGGGCAAGGGCTGGCTGATGGATATGTAAAAGGGAAAATAGCTGAAACTCTGCCGGGAAATATGAAAATGTTATCCATTTTTTGATTTTAATTCACCTTCGATGTATCTGTGAATAATACCGGAAATGAGGGTTTGATAGGGAATACCCATTTCCATCGCTTTTTTTTGAATCCCTTTATAATCATGGTCGTAAAGACGTATTGTGATTCGTTTGTCTTTTTTAAAAGTGTTTTTGGCTATGGTTTTGATACTTCCTATTTCCTTTTTAGATGGTGTAGATAGTTTCATCCTTCCTTTTTCATAAGCATCTAAGATATCTTTTTCCTCTTTATCGTATTTCATTTTTTCCCTCCCTGCTCTTTTTGGTAAACTTTTGTTGCTTTTCTGCTTGGGATAACTGTCTTTAAAAAGATGTACTCTTTTTCTAAAATATGCGGTACTAAATAAATATAATCTTCTATGATAACAAAGTAAATTTTTTGCTCCGGATATTTTTGCTGATCTGGATGGTCTGCAACTTTCCAGATATCACCTTGAGATAGATGAAAAACCACCTCTTCAAAAGACAGTTTTCTTTCTTTTTTCAGGTATTCATTTTTTTCAGGATTCCAGTCGTATTTCATGATTGCAGTGTGCATCTTTTGCATGTACAAGTCAAGATCTGTCTTTTCTTAGTCCAACGCTATGTTGGGGGCTGGGAAATGATAAAGGTGAAAAAAATCGGAGGGGTGCCTTTGATTTATTCTGCTCAATGATGAAAAGTTATTCGAAGATACTGATTTTTGGCGAAGGTATCGGGAATGACGCGATGGATTGTTTTTTTACTGAATCCAGTAATCATGGCATATCTTGAATGGAGCGATATTCTCTGTTGAACATTTTTCAAAAAGCAATGGAGTCAGGAGTTAAACTCCGGGGCAAGGGCTGACTGACGGATATGTAAAAGAGAAAAGGCTGAACCTCTGCCTGAATCTTCGGTTTTTAAAAAGCAAAAACTTCTTTGATTTTCTGGAAGAATCCCAATGTCCAAACTTTTCCAAACTCCTGCCATCGGTATATGAAATACCCAAAACCTCTGGTAAAGATATGTAAATCAAATCCTCATCAGAGGCTTCAGTTAGAATATTTTATCTAAATTCCATAATTAATGGGTTTTGTCATTAAGTCTTTTAATTAAGGGGTAAAAGATGTCAACCGAATAGTTAGTCGGTCTTGCCATTCTTAATAATAGTTTGTAATTATATAGAGAAAGATACATGTTGAATAATTCATCATTTTTGTTATTATCGCCGAAAAATGCATAAACTTATTCAAATCGAGAAATTCTATTTAATAATATAGTTAGCAGGTGATTAAAAAATGAATGATATTCCTGATAAGCTGATAAGATCTGAAATAAAAACCCGTAGTGTTACCTATTACCTGACAAGTGAAGAGGACTTAGGAAGTGTAAAAACTAATAGCTTGCTGGGTGACATTTTTACTGCATTAGCATTTTCGGCTATTGGCGGCATAATATCTACGGCTTTGACAAAAGCAACGGGAATTAAACTGGAGCAAGAAACAGTTAATGTATTAAACATCTTGTTCTATGTTTTTATCTTACTATCAATAATTTTTGCAGCTTTCGCCTTATACTTTCATTATCATTCATTTGCAGCAATTAAAAAGATCAAAGGATCGGGCACAGTAAAGTCAGTACAAAGCGGGAATCACGAGGAAAAAATCGTAAAGGTGCTCAGCGATGCAAATAAAATAGAATCCGCCGAGCCAAAACTTGAAATCATTAAAGCAGAGTACTGGACACCAAATGTTAGATTAGATGTGACTAAGGAACTTAGGAATAAGATAGCAGATAACAGGCTAGAAGTGTTTGCAAACAATGATATCAAGCCCCCCGACCCTGATAGGGGAACGAAAAAGAAATTGACCATTGAATACAAATTCGATGGTATTACTGTGACAAAAGAATTCTTAGAGTATGAAAAGATGATAATTCCATGAAATGGCCTGCTAACCAGTCGCTCGTGAGGGCCCGGGAAAAGCTGCGGCTTTTTCCAAATGCTTTGCAGGTAATACTTTTGTAACTTTTGTCAACGCTGTGCAGGTGCGTTTCCCGGCCCCACAGCTCTAGTGTTATACATGAAATAAAATATAGACCAATGGGAGATTCTACATGGCGTTAATCACCTGCCTTTATTGTGGTGGGAAAATATATGAAGGTGTTAAGGTCTGTCCAAAATGTAATGTTTCAAATCCATTTGATGCCAATGAAAAAGCTACAAAAGAAGCAAATCGAAGAATGAAGCAAATATTGGAGCAACGGGAAAAAGAGGGATTATCTGGCTGGATTGAATGTAAAGAGTGTGGGACAGGCCTAAATATCGCAGAAGTTCTTAAGGGAAGAGCACAATGTAACAGTTGCGGTTTCCCTGACAATTTTATAAAATGCGCATCGTGTTCCAATAAAGCAGAGCATTACGACCCACAGCAGCAAAAATATACTTGCCAAGTGCATCTTATAGAGCCATGCATACGCTGCCATAAATTGGTCTGCGGTAACCAAAAATCATTCAATACATATAACGTCGCTTTTTGCCAATCTTGTTACCTCGAATATGTTACTAAAGAATTTATCTCAAACAACAGAATTGCAATATTTTGGGCCGTTATCGTGAGCTTGGCAATTCTATTGATCTTAAGGGGCTGCTCTTAATTTTGGCTCTATGACTACATTCGACCCTATAAAATTGAAGGAATTAAGAATGCATAACACATTGCTCCAGGCGACGCGGGATTAGCCAGTTTTCTTTTTCATTGTTGCACTGGTGCTCCCGCGCCCCTGAGCATGGACGTTCGGACGCAAATATGGATCGCACATGCCGCAAGAGCACTCGGGCCATGAAATTAGTGGTAAAGCTTTCCTGATCTACATTGAAAAACAGAGGAGATTGTTACGATGAAACTTCGTCTTGTCGACACAGGATGGGACACAGTCCTATTCGACGCAATACGTGAAGATCGTTCGATTGTTCAGCTTGTTTGCCCGTTCATCAAGAAACGCCCTGTGGAGCGGCTCCTGAGTAATGGAAAGCCTAAAGTGCTTCAAGTCATTACCCGTTTCCATCTCGGTGATTTCAGTAGCGGCGTGAGCGACATTACTGCACTCCGTTTGCTCATGCAAAACGGAGCAATGATTCGGGGTGTGCGTAACCTACACGCAAAAATGTATTTGTTCGGGGAACGCCAATCGATTGTAACCTCCGCTAATTTGACTGAGGCCGCCTTGCTAAGAAACCATGAGTTAGGTTTTATTTCGGAAGATTCCGGAATTATGAGACACTGTCGTCAGTATTTCGAAAATCTGTGGTCACGAGCTGGACAGAATCTCTCGGCTGAACGACTATCGGAATGGGAGCGAAAGGTTACAAAACACCTGGCCAGTGGAGCACGCCCGACTCTTGCGTCAGAGCTCAAAGACGAGGGGGTGGAGGTAGGCATCACCTCGGAACCGATTGTATTTTCTGGGTTGGTAGGAGATTCAGGGCAAGCGTTTGTTAAATTTTTCGGAGTTAGCAACAATCGGGCAGATCGCTCCCAATCAGTTCTGGAAGAAGTGCGACGGTCAGGTTGCCACTGGGCTTGCACCTACCCTAAAGGCAAGAGACCTCGACAAGTACAGGACGGGGCGCTAATTTTTATGGGGCGGTTGGTCAAAGAACCGAACGATATTTTGGTTTACGGTCGCGCAGTGGGAATCCATCACGAACCAGGCCGTGACGATACGACTGACGCCGACCTTGCACTTCGGCCATGGAAAGAAAAATGGCCGCACTACATAAGAGTGCATCATGCTGAGTTTGTTGCTGGAAATTTGACAAACGGCATATCCGTAAATGCTTTAATGAATTCACTGGAATCAAACGCTTTTGTTTCTACACAACGGAATGCAGCAAAGAAAGAAGGAAACACAGACCCGCGTCGCGCTTATAGGCAACAGCCCGCTGTCGAGCTAACGCCAAAGGCCACAGCATTGTTGAATGAACGGCTTGAATTCGCATTCACCCATTTTGGAAAAGTTGCACCAGATTCCATGGAACAGCTGGACTGGCCTAAGAATTAAACTAAAGGTGAATGCGCATCAGATGATCACAACAGAACCCAGCACCGAACAAAACGAGAGATGTGGGCTGGATATTCTTATTTTGATGAGATTATACTCATTGGCCGAACAAAATGATTGAGCAGGTGCCTTAAACCGGGGCATTTTGTAATCTGTTGCCATTGATGTGAGTGCCTATTCTACTATGACTATTACGTCTTTTACTCGGCCCAGCTCATGCTTGACGTTCGGAGATTGGAATAGGAAATCTGGATTTCTCCGAAGACTACTACTTGCGATCGGTTGATCAAATATCCCTCAAAAACCCCCTTTGAAAAATCTGATGTTTATCGTTGTTCGCACCATTTTCGGAAAGCAAATTCTGGGCACAGATTTTTTAAAAGATTTATGCAAAATAATGAATCTATTGCGTCTTTGGTGTCATGTAATTGATTCATAAAAAATCATCCTTTTTTGTTTGTTTTAAGGTTAGGATGAGCATGCTTTATTATAGAGAGTGTTTCAAGGATTTATACCCACCAAATCTTATTCAAACAGTCTATCTCCCCATTATACCTGGCTCTACATAATGCCTCAAGTCATGGATTCTGAAATACCCCTTCATTCCAGCCTTCTTTTTTTGTCCGGTCACCGTTTTAGAATCTTCCAGGTTGATGATTCTGTTTTTCAGGTCAATCCCAGACCATTTCAGGTCCCGGACATTCCCCCTCGTAACCTGCATAAATAAATATGGTGAGGAATGGTTTTAAATGGGGTTCACTGACCTCGATGAGGGCCAGTGTTTCCTGAACCTTCAGGTATACTATTCTCAGTTATCTTATTACGTCAGGCTAGCATTATTTGATCCGGAGTATCCATAAGATGTCATTTTGGATAGCACCACGCTTCAGTACGTGCCTGACTTTTGCTGGAATGGAATCGACAGGACTGCTCGCCTTTTTGATGAATTACGGCATGTCCTTTGCTGATCTTGTTTGGGCCAAAAGGAAGTCCGGCAAATAATAAAAACAGATTTTTATGCAAACACAGCGCGTTGGGTTATTACACACAGGCATATGAATTGAGTGTGCCATACCTAAATGATGAAAATAAACAGATTAAAGGAAAATATTTCCAGATACGACCCGGCAATTATTTCACTGTCAAAAGCAAGTGGGCGATTAATAATAAGCTGAAAATCAGGAAAATTCAAACAAGCCGGAATGATTTTCAAATGCAGTTAGTGTCCATCCATTTTTCGTGAAAGCCTTATCCCATATGCAGCCGTACAGATTAGAAAAATCACGATAAGCATTTTTTTTGTTTTTTATCGAAAGTGGAACAGTGTTTGCCATATGGCCTGGCTCAATTAGAACGTGTTTATCGGCTGCTTTGGAAAATCGAATCAAATGATAAATCATGAAAAGGGAAAAGGAAATTGTCAGGGAAATATCTTGTATTATGCTGATTATACATGTTGTTTTTTTTTGGCTTGGGATTGACCTCAATCTTTAAACTCGAGAGGAGTGCATGTTGTTATTTACATTTTGTCAAATCAGGTTGTTTGTTGCGTCATTGTTGTTCATCGCAGTAGTTTTAATTGTTCCTCCAATTGTCGTCGCTGCGGAAGTGAATCTTGGATGGGATAAAAACAGTGAGCCGGATGTTGCCGGTTATAAAGTTTATTGCCGCCAGGCACAAGAGGATTATGATTACGATAAACCCACCTGGTTTGGTGTTGCGAACCAGTGCGTTATTCGAAATCTGTACGAGGATACCAATTATTATTTTGTCGTGAGGGCCTATAGGTATTCTGGTGAGGAAAGTGAGGATTCGAATGAGGTTGAGTATGATTACGAATATGCCTCTGAACCGGATACCAATGTTGATATTAGTTTTGAATTGGAAGCAAACAATTACACCCCCATAGTGGGTGACCCAGACGCGGGTGACTCGGGTGGTGGTTGTTTCATTAGAAGTCTGGCTCAGCAGTAAATATTCAATGCAAAATTTTTTTTATGATTGTTCTAAGAAATCTGGATTTTGCTGAAAACTACAGTATGAGATCGGCAAATCGAATATCCCTAAAAAATCCTCTTCGAAAAATCTGAGATCTATCGTTGGGCCTACATTTTTTTACCTATAAATCCAGTAAACAGATCACCTGATTATTTCCCCAATCTTAAAGAATGTGGTGTGAAAATAATGATATCATGATCCGTGTTGACATACGAATGGCTTTCACATATGTTCATCTATAAAAAAAAGCAATAACTTATCATACCTATCATGAGGGCAGGCTGAAGAGCACGGCTCTCCAAACCTGCACGGTTCCTATCTTTGTATATACACCCATGAGGGAATGGTTATGATAATACATATTGCTACCTATGTTGAACCTTTTCAATAACAACTATATTTTTTTTGACTCAGGTCAAGGTTTTTCTTTTCAACATACCCTATATA
>CAYTGW010000008.1:35406-38131 GCA_964437395.1 uncultured Desulfocicer sp. | reverse complement strand
TATTAATATCACGATTCAACAGCCGGAATATACATCAGTCTGCCCCATGACCGGGTTGCCGGATTACGGCTGTATCACGGTTACCTACCGGCCGGATCAGAAGATCATCGAACTGAAATCTTTTAAGTATTACCTGCTCCAATACCGCAATGTCGGGATTTTTTATGAACATCTGGTCAACCGGATTCTGAATGATCTTGTCGCGGCGCTTTTACCAAAATGGATGAAAGTGACAGGCGATTTTACTTCACGCGGAGGAGTGACATCATCGGTCACTGTGGAATATAAGGGGGAAAAATGAGGTTTACCAACTGTATTGTAATCGGGTGTCTGGTGGGAGTACTGGTTTCCTTTACCTGGGCAGCCGAAATTGTGACTGACCAGAAAAAACCGGTTGAATTTCAACAGAGTTCCTATGGACACCTTCAAAAAAGGGTTGGTTTAACCCGTTTTCAAAACAGGAGTTACCTTCAGGATGATCGTCTGGTTTCTATTACAGATGACACATTGGCAGGCGTTCTGACGGAAAGAGGCAAAGGGATTGTTCCGGTTCAGAATGCAGACCCGGTATTTGCAGAAGTAAGAGACCGTCAGCCCAGGCGGGTATCGGGTGTGATCGACAACATGACACTCATTACGGTTGGCCGGAATGCGGGATTGAATGCGGTGGTAACCGGAACGATCACCGGCATCCGGGATTTTCAGGAAGAGAGGGGATACTGGTGGTTCAAGGAGAGGATGTTTTTTATAGAGGTTCATATGTATTGCAGTGCGTATGATACAGAAACCGGAGCCAAAATTCTGGATATGACCCTGTCGGAAAAAATCGATCTGCCGGAAGCCTTATATCGCAAGATGAAAGCTATAGGCTATACAGCCTCTTTTACAGAGATTCAGGATATCATCGTCTCTCTGTCCGATCAGATGGGTGAAGAAATCTGCAACAGTCTGGAACAGGAGATGTTTAAAACCTTTATCAAAACCATTGACGGCCGGCAGGTTGTCATTACATCCGGCAGCAATGCAGCTATCAAATCAGGGGATCTGTTCACAATTCATGATTCAGGCCGTTTGGTTGAAGGAAAAGAAGAACATCAATTCTTCATCGCCGGCCCGGGAACAGGCATACTGCGGATCAATGCAGTACAGGATGATTCTGCAAGCGGTTCCATTGTACAGGGCAATGTTATTGGAAAAGACGCTTGCCTGAAGCCGATTGTTGAACCGTCTTTTTTTAGAGAGTTGTTTTAGTTAGTGTCTGAACGAAAATCCGGTTTTTTCGTCATGCCGGTGGAAACCGGCATCCAGAATACTTTGATTACACTAGATTCCTGTTTTCGCCGGAAAGACGTCAAACAAACCTCAATGCCACAAATGGAAGTTTCCTATGAGAATTGTGAAATTAAGCAAAAAAGACCCTGACTTTACGACATCTGGAGATGTACGAAAATTTTTTAATGAGGTTATCAAGCACAGAAAACCACCAGGAAGATTTCGGGTAACTGCAAACAAGATAAAACAAAATGGACTATCTTATGGTGAGCCTCTGTTGTTTACTTATCAAGCTCGCGTTGTATTTACAGCAAGGGCTGGGAGTGGTCTGTTACCAAATGATGACGAAGGCCATCTTAGGTATCCAAACTATTTCGTGATAGATATCTCCACTTTAGAAGAAGCAGACGAGGACTTCTATCTGGTTGAAAAGAAACTTCATAAGGCAACAGGTGATAAAAGCAATCTTGTTCGTAGTCAGGCTTGGAATTACATTCCTGATTCAATGCATATCCATAAGATTTGGCGCCAACTCCGTAAAATTGAAGAATTCATTCTTCCGGAAGAAATAGCTGATCCTACTGGACTTCCGGAAGGTGCTATCTCAACACTAACTGTCAATGCTTTTGAGCGTAATCCTGAGGCCAGGAAGCTTTGTCTTGGACATTACGGTACTTGTTGCTCAATCTGCGGATTCAACTTTGGCGCAGCTTATGGAGCTGTCGCTGAAGGCTTTATGCATGTCCATCACTTGCGTTCATTGTCAGAGATCAGGGCTGAACATATGGTTGATCCCATACGAGATTTGCGGCCGGTCTGCCCAAACTGTCACGCAGTAATACACCGTCGTACCCCTGCATACAGTTTAGACGAAGTTAAGGAATTCTTGATGAAAAGGAAAGGCTAATGTCTTACACGCGGATGGCAATCCCGCTGCGCTTCATTACCACCGGTTAAGACCACGTTGGGCAGTTTAAGAGGAGATAATCTGATATGGCAAATTCAGGGACTTCGCCAGCAAAACAGCGGGTATTAAGTTTCTTTGATGCTGAAGTATCGATGTATATTTTGAAAGATATCGAGAAGCTCAATGAGATAAGACCTGATAAAGACGGCTTATGTGGATGTACAGTACCTCTTGCCTTGATGCTTTTTGCTGTAGTTGATTTCTTTGGATATTTAACCAGAGATGATGTTAATCCAAGAAAGGAGATACCTTGGGAAATTTTAAATACTTATTATCAAAAAAAGCTGACTTTTTCCCTAAAATCTACGATGACAATTGCGATAGAGTCGTAAAACTATTCCGGCATGGATTAATGCATCAATTTTTTCCGAAAGCTTCTGGTATTGCTAAGGCAGGGAATAAGCCATTGATATTTGAAAGCTCTGGAATTTCTAATTTGAATGTGGATGTATTATCAAAGGATGTCAAAGAAGCTTTAGATAAGAT
>CAYTGW010000008.1:33814-35396 GCA_964437395.1 uncultured Desulfocicer sp. | reverse complement strand
CAACACTCTTGTAGATAGAATTAACAGTCGACTCGATAAGCTTACAAAAGAAGATTATGAAACACTCAGGAATCTTATTTAAATACTTATTAGGAATTGTCCAACCTAATCCAGCGGACGGCTTTCAGCCGCCGCTGATCTGTACGTGTGACAAATAATTATTGACATGTATACGGCATTGCCGTACAATAACCTCTATGATATTCATTGAAACAACTATATTTACAAAATTACTACCGAAATATTTAACAGATGATGAATATCGGCTATTTCAATGGTATCTGCTTATTAATCCTGATGCAGGGGACCTTGTTCGTGGAAGTGGAGGTGTTAGGAAGATTAGATGGGCACCGGAAGGAAAAGGGAAAAGAGGCGGTATAAGGATTATGTATTTTTGGAAAAAATCGGAAAATGAAATATGGTTACTGACGTTATATTCAAAAAATGAAAAAGCAACAATTCCAAGCCATATTTTAAAAAAGATTGCGGAGGAAATTGGAAATGAGTGATCGCAATATTGGTCAGGAAATAGTAGAGGGAATAAAAGAAATAAAACGTTTTAAAAAAGGCGAAATAAAATTAAAAGCACGTATCTTGAATGAACCAGCTCCTACAAAAACCATTAGAAAAAGGTTAAAGCTTTCACAATCGGCTTTCGCCGGCTTAATGGGCGTTAGCCCACGTACTATACAAGATTGGGAGCAAGGAAGGAGAAATCCTCAAGGCCCGGCAAAATCTCTTTTACGTATTGCCGAGCAGCATCCTGAAATATTTACTGAAATAAGGTAAATCACATCGAACATATGTATCCAGCGGAGCAAACTGCAGCCCGCTGACACAGGGCGTTGGCAGCATAAAAAAGGCAAACAAGATGATCGACTTCATTCAACAATACAGCCCCATTACGCAGGCGCTTGTTGCCACACTCTTTACGTGGGGCGTTACTGCAGTTGGAGCCGCACTGGTTTTTTTCGTAAAGACGGTTAATCCCAAACTCATGGATTCCATGCTTGGTTTTGCTGCTGGCGTCATGATTGCCGCAAGTTTCTGGTCGTTGCTCGCGCCGGGCATAAAAATGGCTCAACAGATGGGGCATATCCCCTGGCTGACGGCTGTGATCGGATTCATGGGTGGCGGGCTTTTCATGAGACTGACGGACAGCCTGCTCCCGCATCTTCATCCAGGTCTGGCAATCGGGAAAAGCGAGGGGATCAAGACATCCTGGCAGAGAAGCACGCTGCTGGTTCTGGCGATTACGCTGCATAATATCCCGGAAGGTCTTGCGGTCGGTGTTGCTTTCGGGGCTGTGGCGGCCGATCTTTCTTCTGCCACGATTGGCGGTGCCATTGCGCTGGCTGTTGGAATCGGCCTCCAGAATTTTCCGGAAGGAGCTGCCGTATCATTACCGTTGAGAAGGGAAGGAATGGGCCGGACAAAAAGTTTCCTGATGGGGCAGGCCTCGGGTCTGGTTGAACCATTTGCAGGCGTGCTCGGGGCAGCATTTGTGCTGTACATGCAGAATGTTCTGCCCTATGCGCTTTGTTTCGCTGCCGGAGCAATGATTTTTGTAGTGGTGGAGGAA
>CAYTGW010000008.1:4034-33804 GCA_964437395.1 uncultured Desulfocicer sp. | reverse complement strand
TCGGTTTTGCGGTGATGATGATCCTCGATGTCGCGCTGGGTTGATTGATCTGTCAGTTCTGTGAATTATTGGAGGCATGATACTCAATTATTGACTGACAAATCTGTGTCAGGAATAAATCAACTATCCTGAGTTTGTATTTTTCTGATTTTCGGTACGCTTCAAGATCTTTTGCTGTTATTGAAGTTTCAAATCGCGTTTTTCAATCTCCTGAAGCACCAGTTTCCGGATCTGATGAAGATGATATGCATCCGAACCCATGTAATGGGGAGTGGTAATATGGTTTATGGGTTCCTGATCCTGCGGATCAAACAGGTCTTGATTGTCCTTGAATTCATTATCAATATCTTTTATCCGGTCCGTAATCCCGTGATAATAGCTCAGCAGTTCCGTATCGGACATCTGCCGGATCTGTTGCTGCTTGTTGATCCTATAACTGTCTGAGCAACCGGGAAACAGGCATGGAAATAAAAAGAATATGGCGATGAAAATAAAAAATCGATAATTCTGAATCATGGTTTGTACCTTGTCTGCTCAGTCTGTTTCGAAAGCGGTCAATCCTGAAGACGCGGGCGGCTCCGGCTATCAAACTTCCTGTAATAAATACTTCAACACATCCGTTGCTGTGTATGTGTTATTTTCACTGGTGATGAAATTGGCGATGGATGAAATGTTATCTCCCACGGTGACCAGTGTTTTTTCCATATCATCCTTGTTCTCCCGCGGTTGTGACAGCCCGATATTGGACAACAATGCATTGCAAAGGCATTTGCGGTTCCGGGTATCTTCAAGTTTGCCGCCTTTTTGAATAAAAGCTTTTTCCAGTTCAGCCGGACATCGGTATCCCACGGATCCATCCGGTTTTTTATACATGTGTCTCAGGTAGCCAATATCGCACACGCGAATCCGTTTTTGATATTCTTTCTCTTCCGACAAAGATCCCTTGAGGGAAAGAACCTTAAACGGAAAACCAGTGGGAGATGCCAGGGGGTCTGTGAAAACCCGCGCATCTTTCCGGAGGACACTTTTTTTGACTTCTTTTTTTAATTCCAATGAAAAACCGGATTCACGGGTAAATGCAAATGCAGTTCCGACCTGAATTCCCTTGGCACCGATGGCAAGAGCTTGTTTTAATTTTTCCGGACTGCCATAGGAGCCTGCCAGCCAGAAAGGAAGTCCGAATTCCTTGATTTTTTCAAGATCTACCATGTCACGATGATGATAAACCGGCTCATTGTTTGGATTCAATTCCAGTTTGCCACGGGGAGGTGCATTGTGCCCTCCTGCTGTCGGCCCTTCAACAACAAATCCGTTTACCTTTCCGGAAGCTTTACGGCACATCATTTTTGCAAGGACATCCGAGGAAACAATGCAGAGAAATTCCGGTCGTTTCAGCGGGGACATTTTTTGGAAGAAAAAATCACCGGGAGTGAACTTGATGCGGTAATTGTCTCCGGGAGCGGCACCTTCAATAAAAATTTTCAGGGACGCTTCCTGGTGGTCTGAAAATTTATCAAGGATTCCGGGAATTTCTACAGGGATTCCGGCACCCATGATCACATAATCAACGCCGGCAAGCATTGCTCCGTATAATGAGAACAGATTGGGCAACTGAATTTTTTCCAGAAGATTGATACCCACCAAACCCTCATGCCCTTGCTTGGCCAAAAAAATTTCAACAAAATTTGCAACAACAATCAATTCTATGGTGGTCTGGCTCGGCTGGATGGTAAGCATCGGAGTTGTTTTAAAAAATTGATTTTCCGGTTTTCCCCGGGGAATAAAATAGGTGTCGAGGATCGTTTGGGTCATTCTTTGATCTGGAAAATGGGATAATGCATTTCGCAGTAATCCATCCGGATCTCCCTGCTGTAACCTTCGGATAAAGATCTGATCCACTGCGGTCCCTGAGACAACTCCGAGCTGGCCTGCCAGGGATACGGCTCTTGCAAGTTTCCAGTCAGAAACACCAACACCCATACCCCCCTGAATCACTTTCGGATATTTCATTTATCTCTCTTTTAAAGCCATGCAGTCCGGTCAACATCGAGCGGCATAATGGATCTTTTCAAATTATCATATTTATATTATCAGCAATATATGTGAAAACCAAGTAAACTTATGTTAAGGCTGTTGAATATTCAATGAAAATTTTCATCTTTTTTTTCAGGGTTATGGAGAGCCGATGCTGACGGATTTAAACGGGCAGATCGAACGGGTAACCTTTCATAGTGAGGAGACTGGTTATACAATCGCCCGTGTAAAGGTATATGGGCAGTCCGATCTGGTAACGATTGTGGGGAACCTGATCGCACCTTCTCCGGGCGAGGTTCTTCATATGAAGGGTCAATGGATTTCCCATCCGAAATTCGGGGAACAATTCAAGGTGATTCAATACCGGACCGCCATTCCGGCGTCGGTTTATGGAATTCGGAAATATCTTGGTTCCGGTCTGATCAAAGGAATCGGACCGGTAATGGCCAAACGGATTGTCAACCGGTTCGGGGAAGATACGCTTACGGTTATTGAAAAAAATATTGAAAGACTTGGCGAGGTTGATGGAATCGGGAAAAAGCGGATAGAGATGATCCAAAAAGCCTGGGATGATCAGAAAGAGATCCGGGAGGTGATGGTGTTCCTTCAGTCCCATGGGGTAAGTTCCGGTTATGCAGCAAAAATTTTCAAGCAGTATGGAAACAGTTCGATCCCGGTCGTAACGGAAAATCCGTATCGACTGGCAATGGATATTTTCGGAATCGGATTTATCACAGCCGACCATATTGCTGAGAAACTGGGATTTCAAAAAAACTCACCGGTACGGATCAAGGCCGGGGTCATTTATGTGCTTCACCAGCTTTCCGATGACGGCCATGTTTATTATCCGTATGAACCGCTGATTACGGAGTGCCGGAAAATTCTGGATGTGGACAGGGATGATGTTGTGGAAGGGATTGCCGCGATAGAATCGGAAAAACATATTGTTATTGAAGACCTCCATGATTCTGAAGAGGGACATCCGGAGAACAACAAGGCTGTTTTTCTAGAGAAATTTTATTTTTGCGAGACCAATATCAGTAGACGGCTGAAAATCCTGGTTCAAGGGGAAAAATCGATCCGCAGGATTCAGGAGGACAAGGCACTGGATTGGGTCCAGAAACAACTTTCGATTACCCTGGCGTCGAGACAGATTGATGCGATCCGGATGACCATACGGAACAAGGTCATGGTGATTACCGGCGGACCTGGAACCGGAAAGACAACCATCATCAATGCGGTTCTGAAGATATTCAGTCAGCTTCAAGTGAAAATTCTTCTTGCCGCGCCAACCGGCCGGGCTGCCAAGCGGATGAGTGAGACCACCGGCCATGAATCCAGAACCATTCATCGGCTTCTAGAGTTCAGCATGACAAGAGGCGGTTTCCAGAAAGATGAGGACAGCCCTCTGGATTGCGATCTGCTGGTTGTTGATGAGGCATCTATGATTGACACCATTCTGATGCATCATCTTTTAAAGGCAATTCCTGTGCATTCGGCGTTTATTCTTGTGGGGGATGTGAATCAGTTACCGTCTGTGGGTGCCGGGAACGTCCTGAATGATATTATCGCATCTGAAAAGGTTGCCGTTGTCCGGTTGAACGAAATTTTCAGGCAGGCGCAGAAAAGCCGGATTATTGTAAATGCACACAGCATCAATAATGGTATTGTTCCCTATACCGGGAATCCGTCCCGGAATGATGATTTTTATTTTATCGAGCAGGAGGATCCGCAAAAGGTACTTGAAAATATTTTACAGCTTGTGGCATCCCGCATTCCGGATCGGTTCGGGTTTCATGCCGTGGATGATATTCAGGTATTGTCTCCCATGCACCGGGGTGTCATCGGTGCTGGAAATCTGAACCAGGAACTTCAGAAAGCCTTAAATTCAGAAGAAAGGGGCGTGGTCAGCGGGAACCGGAGTTTTCTGGTTAATGATAAGGTGATGCAGATCCGAAACAATTATGATAAGGATGTCTTCAATGGTGATATCGGCAGAATCCAATCTGTTTCCATTGAACAACAGGAGGTTGTGATCTGTTTTGACGGCCGCAATCGGGTCTATGATTTTTCTGATCTGGATGAGATCGTTCTGGCCTATGCGATCTCTGTCCATAAATCCCAGGGGTCTGAATACCCGGTGGTGGTGATACCAGTTCTGACGCAGCATTACATGCTTCTTCAGCGAAATTTGATCTATACGGCTGTAACCAGGGGCAAAAAACTGGTGGTCATGGTTGGGACACGGAAAGCCCTGGCAATCAGTGTCAAAAACAATAAAACTCAGAATCGGTATACCCGATTGAAATACCGGCTGGAAAAATGAGCATGGATTGCAAGTAAAGAAGGGGGAGTGATCTTGCTGTATTATGGTCAGTGAATTTCTCTACCTGAGAAATGATCAATCAGGCCCTTCACCTGCTACCAGTGGCTGATTTACAGGCTGGTTGGCTGAATCCTCCTGCACCGGTCGGGATTCCATTGGGCCGAACGGAGCCTGCAGACATCTGTTTTGCCACAGAGCTGCTGTTGCAATTGGGACAAACTGATTTCCGGTTTTCAGAACCGAGAAAAAGCTCTTCAAAACAGTGGCTGCATTTTTTACAGACAAATTCAAAAATGGGCATTTTTTATTCTTTCCGGATTATCTATTTTTTGGATGCATATCCATCCGCATACCATCCGCCTCCCTTTAATTCAAAGGCGCACTGGGACATGATTTTTTTTGCAGGCTTTCCACATTTTGGGCATTTAATCTGTTTGGTATCCATTTCAACCAATTTTTCGGAAACGGTTCCTTCCGGACATTCAAATTCATACACAGGCATATTATTTTCTCCTTGATGCACCTACTGGATGATTTTTTTTCATAATTTCTGCATCACTTCCGCTATAGTATAATCATTAAATGATTTTTTTCAAGTTGATAATAATGAAAAGATCGATTAATCTTTCGTGTCGATTTTCAATTTTGAATCATTTCAACAAGAAAAACGTTGAATAATCCAATTATGTTTTTTTCAAAAAGCACAGGGAATACGGTGAAATGTTTACGATCAAATTTTTGCCCCATAATAAAGAAATTCAGGTAGAAGCTGGAATGACAGTGATTCGCGCTGCAATGGAAGCGGGTGTGCATGTGAATGCATCATGTGGCGGTGAGGGTGTTTGCGGGAAATGCCGGGTCATAATTGAAGATGGCGTTGTCGAAGACGGTTTATCCTCTCTGCTGGATGACGGTGATATTGAAAAGGGGTATCGGCTCGCTTGCCTGGCAAAGGTGAAAAGCAATCTGGTTGTCCGGATTCCCGTTGAGTCGGTTGTTGATGCCGGTGTGCTGAATCTGCAAATCTCTCCGCGCCGGAAAGCTAAAATCACACAGATGGATTTTAATGATTTAAAGGAAAAAGGGCTGTTTTTGCCACCGGTTGAAAAAAGGTATTTGGAGCTGCCGGAACCGACTGCCCAGGATCATCTTCCGGATGTTACCCGGCTGGTCAGTTTTTTGAAGCTCAATTATGGTGAAGAAAAGCTTCAGCTTACCCTTCCGGTCATTCGTAAGATCCCCGATGTCCTGCGGGAAGATCATTTCCGGGTTACCGCAACCCTGGAACGTCCGGTTCGGGAAGGCAGCAAGACCAGAATTATCAATATCCAGGCAGGGGATACAAGTTCCCAGAATTATGCCATTGCAATGGATATCGGAACCACAACCGTGTATGGGCAGATTTTGGATCTGGTGTCCGGAGAAGTGCTGAGCGAGTATGGTGATTTTAATGGGCAGATCAGTTATGGCGAAGATGTGATTTCCAGAATTATGTTTGCGGAAAAGGAAGGCGGGCTGGATATCCTGCATGACGCAGTTGTTCATACCATCAATAATGTGATCGAAAAGATCGTAAAAAAAGCCGGGATCGATCCGGATGAGATATCAACAATTACGCTGGCCGGGAACACAACCATGACCCAGCTCATGTTGCAGGTAAATCCCAGATATATTCGTCGTGCTCCCTATGTTCCGGCTGCAACGATTTATCCGCCGATCCGTGCAAAGGATATCGGGATGAATCTGGGGGATCATGTGGTTGCACTTGTTTACCCTCAGATATCCAGCTATGTGGGCGGTGATATTGTGGCTGGTGTTATGGGTTCGGGCATATATCGAACTGAGGAGCTAACATTGTATATCGACATCGGAACCAATGCTGAAATTGTTGTCGGAAATAAAGACTGGCTTGCTTGTGCGGCCTGTTCAGCAGGCCCTGCCTTTGAGGGCGGTGGCATTAAAATGGGAATGCGGGCAACAAAAGGAGCCATCGAAGATTTTTCTATTGATCCTGTGACCCTTGAGCCGATGAATATTACTATCGGGAATGTCCGACCCAAGGGGATTTGCGGTTCCGGTCTCATCATTATGGTGGCGACCATGTTTGAGATGGGAATCATCAACAATCTCGGAAAATTCAACCGGGACCTGAACACTCCGCGGATACGGGAAACCCAGAGTGTCTGGGAATATGTACTAGCCTGGGAACATGAGTCCCAGATCGATCGGGATGTGGTTCTGACGGAGATTGATATTGAGAACCTGATCCGTGCCAAGGGAGCGATTTTCAGTGGGTGCCAAACCTTGCTGGAAGAGGTGGGGTTGAGTATTTATGATCTGGATCGAATCATACTGGCCGGTGGTTTCGGAAGTTATATCGATCTTGAAAAAGCGATTGTTATCGGTCTGCTGCCGGAGATCGATACGGACAAGGTTACCTTTGTAGGGAACGGATCTCTGATGGGTGCAAAAATGAGCTCCCTGACCAACCGAATCCGGCGGGATGTTGGTCAGGTAACACAAATGATGACAAATTTTGAGTTGTCGGAAACCCATTCCTTTATGGATCATTACATTGCGGCTCTGTTTTTGCCCCATACAGATATGGAGCATTTTCCAAAACTCAAGAAACGGCTGGAAGCAAGACAAAAACGTTAAAAAAATCAAATATGTTTTTATAAGCTTCGGTGTAAGCAGACAAAACATCATTTGGTCAAATATGGAGTACGCCTTCTGGATGCTTCTTTATATCCACGGAACACTTTCAGCAGGTGTAATATTTTTAATTGGTATTAAATTCAAATTGTTGGATTTGAATTGATTCAGTCTGTTTTTCCCAGCTCTTCTATTGACAAATTCAAGATCACGATGTAAGAGAATTCTTTGGTTTTTAAAATGGGGAAAGGTGTTTTTTTTCTCTGGAAGCGTATGTGATTTTATTTCAAATACTATACTGTAATAAAATTGAATTCTTTGTTTAGATATAAATTATAAATATAATTAAAAAATTAAAAAAAAATGAAAGGGGGGAGACCGAATCAATTTCAATTGACAATCGTTTTCTATCGAGTGGCGCGATAGACATGATCATAAATCTTACAACCTTCGATTTTTCAAACGTTTTATCGATAAGGAGGTCATTTTGGGCTTTGAAATTGTAAAAGAATCCTATGCTGGCAGCATTAAGGAGATTTCAATAGGAAAAGGGAAAAAGGCACTCAAGCTTGGAGGCGAAACAAGCTATCCTTTCTATCAGTTTGAGGGAAAAATGCCCAATAAACCCAAAATAGCAATGGAAGTTTGGGATATTGAGCCAAAAGACTGGGCGGAATCCTGCAAGGTGCATTTTAAGGACGTAATATCCGATCCAGTGGCTTGGGCAAAAAAATGTGTTAAAGACTTTGGTGCGGAAGCCATTGTTCTTCAGTTAAAAAGTGTGGATCCGAATGATCAGAATGCAAGCCCTGCAGAAGCAGCGGCAACCGTAAAAAAAGTTATGAAAGCTATTGATGTTCCTCTCATTGTTTGGGGTTGTGCAAATCCTCAAAAGGATGAGGAAGTATTGAAAAAAGTATCTGAAGAATGTGAAGGCGGAAATCTTTCACTTGGGCCGGTTGAAGATAAGAACCATAAGGGAATCGGTGCTTCGGCAATGGGATTTGGTCATACGGTTATTTCTTCTTCCGCTATTGATGTGAATCTTGCAAAACAGGTAAACATTCTGCTGGAAAATCTCGGGGTATCCAAAGATAAAATCATTATGGATCCTACAACCAGTGCTTTGGGATATGGTTTGGAATATACCTATTCGGTTATGGAACGTCTCCGCATGGCTGCCATGGCTCAGGGAGATGACAAACTGCAATTCCCGATGATTAACAATCTTGGCAACGAAACTTGGAAAACCAAAGAAGCCAAACAGTCTGCAAATGAAGCGCCTTCATTGGGTGATCCTGAAAAACGCGGTGTTCTGATGGAAGCTGTTGGAGCGGTGGCATTTCTGCTGGCTGGCTCAGACATGCTGATCATGAGACATCCGGAAGCGATCCGTCTGACCAAAGCGTTTATCAATCTGTTGACTGACGGCGGATCAGCAAAAGACGTTGCGGCAATTAAAAAACAACTGGGGGATACTGCCATTGATTATGCGGCAATTTCACCAAAACCGAATCTGACTATCGTGGAAGATAAGGCAGCAGCACCCAAGAAAGCCGCAGCACCAAAGGCAGAACCCAAAGCTGCACCAAAAGCAGCTCCAAAAGCAGCACCCAAAGCTGCACCAAAAGCTGCTCCCAAGGCTGCACCCAAGAAGGCTGCTCCGGCAATTGATGCAGCTGCTCAGGCAGAAGCTGAAGCTGCTGCAAAAGTGAAGGCGGAAATGGATGCCAAGACTGCTGCGGAAGCGCAAGCCAAAGCCAAAGCAGATGCTGAAGTGAAAGCCAAGGCTGCTGCAGAAGCACAAGTTAAAGCTGAAGCTGCGGCAAAGGCCAAAGCAGATGCAGATGCTGCTGCAAAACGCGGAGAACAGGAGAATGAACTCCGGATGAAACGTGCTGCAGAGCGTGAAAAACATGCAGCAGAACGCACAAGGAAAGCAGAAGGGACAGTTATTACCATGACTGCTGCATCTGAGCAGAAAAATCAAAACGAAAAAATACTTGAAGCACTAAACCGAATCCACAGAAGGATTCCGTTGTATTAGCCTTTATGATCTATCCGGCATTAAAATACTTTTTTATGCCGGGATAACAATATTGAGGAGGAACCTCTAATGGCAGAAGAAACAAAAGAAAAAGCAGAAAAGGCATCCAAGCTAGCTGATCCAATGGAAGCGTCGATCTGTCCGTCAACGCAGGAAATGATTAAACGCTCTCACGCACTCGGAATTGAAACTATTTTTGATAGAGCGGTTACAATGAAACCCTGTAATATCGGTCTTCAGGGTACATGCTGTAAAAATTGTGCCATGGGTCCATGTCGTCTTCCCCTTCCAAAAGGCGGAATTGAAGGTGAAGATACTCGAAAGGGACTATGTGGTGCTACAGCGAATACAATTGCTGCTCGTAACTTTGCAAGAATGGTTGCTGCTGGAGCTGCTGCACATTCCGATCACGGTAGAAGTGTTGCAGAAGTATTTCTCTCGGTCGCCAGAAAAGAAACCCAGGATTATAAAATTAAAGAACCCAAGAAGCTTATTTCCATAGCGCCTTATTTTGGTGTTGCTGTGAAGGTTGAGGTAAACGGTGAAGAAAAAGACCGTGACCTGGATGAAATCGCTTTGGAAGTTGCGGAAAAAGCGATGGCGGAATGGGGTAAACCTGAAGGTGAATTGGCATATTTGAAGAGAGCTCCCAAGCCTTTGTATGAAAAATGGAAGAAAAATAGCGTTCTGCCCAGAAATATCGACCGGGAAATTGTTGATATTATGCATCGCACTCACATGGGTGTTGACCAGGATTATAAAAATATAACCAAACAATGTACCCGTGCATCTCTGGCGGATGGATGGGGTGGCGCCATGATGGCAACTGATCTTCAGGATGTTATGTTTGGGACACCTTCTCCTCTTCAGTCAGAAGCCAATCTTGGAATTATGAAAGAGGATCATGTAAATATTATCGTTCATGGTCATGAGCCGATTCTTTCTGAAATGATCGTTGCAGCCTGCCAATCAAAGGAGATGCTCGATTATGCAAAAGAAAAAGGTGCAAAGGGAATTCAGTTGGGTGGCATATGTTGTACAGCCAATGAGATTCTTCAACGCCACGGCGTTCCACCTGCGGGTACCTTTCTGCAGCAGGAACTTGCTATTATTACTGGTGCTTGTGATGCCATGGTTGTGGATGTTCAGTGTATATTTCAGAACCTTGCCAATGTTGCCAAATGTTTTCATACCAAACTGATTACAACCCATCCCATGGCAAAAATGGAACAGAGTAACGTTATTCACATTGAATTTGACGAACACCATGCAATGGAAGATGCGAAACGAATCGTTAGAATGGCTGTTGACAGCTTTACGGAAAGAAAGGTAGAAGTTTTCATCCCGCCTTACAAAGAAGTACAAATTGCCGGTTTTGGTGTGGAATCCATCGAATATCATCTCGGCGGAACTTTCCGTGGCAGCTACTATACTTTGAATGATAATATTATCAATGGCCGTATCCGCGGGATTGCCGGCGTTGTTGGGTGTAACAACGCAAGAACGAAACACAATAATGAACACATTACGCTTATCAAAGAACTGATCAAGAACGATGTAATTGTTCTGACAACCGGCTGTAGCGCTATCGCATGCGGCACTCACGGTCTTTTGACTCCTGAAACAGCCGCTGTATACTGTGGCCCTGGTCTTGCTGAAGTATGTGAAGTTGTTGGTATCCCACCAGTCCTTCATTTGGGTTCTTGTGTGGATAACAGCAGAATTCTTCTTGCCGCAACAGAAGTTGTAAAAGCCGGTGGACTTGGAAATGACCTTTGTGATCTTCCTGCAGCTGGATCGGCTCCGGAATGGATGAGTGAAAAAGCGATCGCCATTGGGCAGTACTTTGTTTCATCTGGTGTCTATACGGTATTCGGATATCATATGCCACTTGATGGTGCACCTGTTTTCAAAGATTATCTGTATAATGAAATGGAAAAAATCTATGGTGGAAAATGGGATTGTGAACCGGATCCTATCAAGCATGCGCACAAGATGATTGCCCATATTGACAAGAAACGTAAAGAGCTTGGAATCGATAAGGCAAGAGAACGTGTTCTTATGGATATGGCGGATCGTCAGGCACTTTAGGATGAATTTTTTTACAAAAATCCTCAACGAAGGAGGAAATAAATATGTCTAAGTTAGTAGCATTTGCAGGTATTCAGGGTGGCTATAAGGTTGTATCCCAGGCAGAAGGCCGGTTTAATAAAGCATTGGCAACATACAATGCAGACACCAAGATAGGATTCCCGAATACCGCTTATTATCTTCCGGTTATTTACTCCCTGACCGGAATGAAAGTGGAAACTCTTGAAGATTTGAAAAAACCTCTTGCATTTGCACGCGGGCTGCTTCCGCCCCATATCAAAAGTAAGAATCACCTTCCCTATCTCGGACCGCTTCTGGATGCCGGTATGGCAGCGATTTTCTGTTATGAAATCATGGAAGCGCTCCGTATTCTGGATCAGCCTGATTTTTATATTCCTCAGGAAGATCCGGATATTGAGGCCGGAAAAATCTGGGTTGGGCCGGCAGACGATGTTATCCTGCGGAAACGCGGTGTAGAGTTTGTTGACGGTTCTGCTCCAGGTTTTGCTGCAATGGTCGGTGCTGCACCAACCATTGAAATCGCAAAGGACATTGTGGAAGACTACCAGAAGAAAAACCTTTATATTTTCTGTGCCGCCAATCATAATGGTACATCGGTTATTGAGCAGTTGATCAAAGCCGGAGTTCAGATCGGATGGAATACACGTATTGTACCGTTTGGTCCGGATATCTCTTCTGCTGTTTTTGCACTTGGTTTTGCAAACAGGGCAGCCATGGCATTTGGCGGTGTTCAGCCTGGTGATTATAAAAAGATCCTGCTGTATAACAAGGACAGGGTTTTTGCATTTGTGAATGCGCTTGGTGATATCGGAACCGAGTGGGGTGTTGCGGCTGCCGGCTGTGTTAACTGGGGTTTCCCGACACTGGCGGATACAGACATTCCGGAAATTCTGCCAACGGGTATTTGTACCTATGAGCATGTTGTGGCCAATGTTCCCCATAGTGAAATCTGTCAGAGATCTGTCGAGGTCCGCGGCCTCAAGGTCAAGGTTGCAGAGATCGATATCCCAATGTCATTTGGTCCGGCCTTTGAGGGTGAGCGGGTACGCGGTGCGGATCTTCATTGTCAGTGCGGTGGTGGAAAGACCCAGTGTACAGAGCTGGTAAAAATGGCTGAAATGAATGAGATTGAAGATGGTAAGGTTGTGATTGTTGGTCCGGATGTAACCGACCTGAAAGAAGGGTCAACCTTCCCGCTGGGTATTTCCGTTCAGATTGCAGGCCGTGAATTTCAGCCGGATTTTGAGCCGATCATGGAACGTCAGATCCATCATCTGATCAATTATATTCAAGGTATCATGCACATTGGCCAGAGGGATATCTCCTGGATCCGTATCAGCAAGTCTGCCATGGAAAAAGGTTTTTCTCTGAAACATATCGGTGTTGTGTTACACGCGAAATTTCATCAGGATTTTACCAAGATCGTGGATAAGGTTCAGGTGACCCTTTATACCAAGAAGGCCGATGTGGATAAACTGACCGAAAGAGCCCGTGCTGAATACAAGACGAGGGATGAGCGCGTGGACAAGATGACGGATGAGGATGTGGAAACATATTATTCATGTACTCTCTGCCAGTCTTTTGCTCCCAGCCATGTATGTTCGGTAAGTCCGGAAAGAACCGGTCTCTGCGGCGCATACAACTGGATGGACTGCAAAGCTTCATTTGAAATCAATCCCACTGGACCGAACCAGCCTATTATAAAGGGCGAGTGTCTGGATCCGGTTCTGGGTCAGTGGAAAGGTGTCAATGATTTTATATACAAAGCATCCCGTGGAGCAGTTTCCCATTATAATTTTTACTCTATGGTTATTGATCCCATGACAACCTGTGGTTGCTGTGAATGTATCGCTGCCATGCTTCCGTCCTGTAATGGAATTATGACGGTTGGCCGTGATTACGCCGGCGACACGCCTTCCGGAATGAAGTTTACCACCCTTGCTGGTGTAATGGGTGGTGGTGCTTCTTCTCCTGGTTTCGTGGGACACTCCAAGTACAATATTACCCAGAAAAAGTTCATCAAGGGTGACGGCGGACTTCTGAGAATGGTCTGGATGCCCAAGATGCTGAAAGAAGAATTGAAAGACAGAATTGTAAAACGCGGTGAAGAACTCGGTGTTCCGGGTTTCTATGATATGATCGCGGATGAGACTGTCGGAATCACAGAAGAAGAGATCATGCCCTTTCTCCAGGAAAAAGGCCATCCGGCCCTTTCCATGGATCCGATCGTCCGATAGAAATCGGCTTCTGATGTGAAATAGATAATATGATCAGGCAAGGTATGTGGCGTACCGGCCTGATCATATACATATATTTTATAAATATAACTTTTAGGTTTGAAGTAAGAATAAGGAGACAAAAATGGCATTAACCGGTATTCAAATTTTCAAACTCCTTCCAAAGACAAACTGTAAGGAGTGCGGTGTTCCGACTTGTCTTGCTTTTGCCATGAACCTGGCTTCCGGTAAGGCTGAACTTGACACTTGTCCCTATGTTTCTGATGAGGCAAGAGAACAACTGGCAGAAGCCTCAGCCCCTCCGATTCGACCGGTAGCTGTTGGAAAAGGAGTTCGTGCAGCAAAGACAGGCGGTGAAACCGTCATGTACAGACATGAAAAAACTTTTTTCAATCCAACACTGCTGGCAGCAACTGTCAGATCCGACATTTCAGATTTAAATCTGAATGCGGCTCTTGTAAAATGGAACGCTTTTCAGTACGAACGTGTCGGTTTGAACCTGAGGCCTGAACTGGTAGCTGTAAAAGATGTGAATGGTGATAAGGGAGCATTTGCAAAAGTTGCCAAGAAAGTGGCTGAAACTTCAGAATTCAATGTAATTCTCATGTCCGAAAATGCGGAAGTTATGAAAGCTGGTGCAGAGGCTTGTGCATTTAAACGGCCATTGATGTATGCAGCTACTACTGCAACAGCAGATGCTTTCGGTAAGATTGCAATGGATAATGATCTGCCGTTGGCAATAAAGGCGGATTCCGTGGAAGCATTGGTCGCACTTTCAGACAAGCTTACTGGTATGGGCCTGAAAGATCTGGTATTGGATTCCGGTGCCAGAGAGACAAAACAGGCTCTGGAAGATCAGGTTTCCATCAGAAGGGCGGCATTGAAAAAAGGAAATCGATCTCTTGGTTTCCCGACAATCACATTCCCGAGTGAAATGGCATCAAATATTGAAATGGAATCTTTGATTGCAGCAATGTTTATTGCAAAATACGGCGGAATTGTCGTTCTTTCCGATTTTGCAGGGGAGAGTATTTTCCTACTGCTGCTGGAACGTCTGAACATTTTTACCGATCCTCAACGTCCGATGACAGTCACTGAGGGCATCTATGAAATCGGTAACCCGAATGAGAATTCTCCGGTATTGGTTACAACCAATTTTGCCCTTACATATTTTATTGTATCCGGTGAAATTGAAAGCAGTAAAGTTCCGTCATGGCTGCTGATTAAAAATTCCGAAGGCCTTTCTGTTCTTACAGCTTGGGCTGCAGGAAAGTTTGCTGGAGATGATGTTGGAGCGTTTGTAAAAAAATGCGGTATTATGGATAAGGTGAAACACAAGGAATTGATTATCCCCGGTTATGCGGCTGCAATTGCCGGAGATATTGAAGAAGAGCTGCCAGGCTGGAAAATTATAGTCGGTCCGCGTGAAGCAGCTCATATTCCGGCCTTTTTGAAAACAAAATAGGATTGTGTTTTGAATTTAAGGCGGACAATATTTGTCCGCCTGCCTCATTTGTCCGCTGCCAGATTTATATGGTGTATCTTGATTGAAACAGAAATCTCAAATGAAACAATATTTACAATAAGCAGCAGGTCAATTTAAAAAGGGAGGAAGTATGTATCTAATTGGTGAAAGTTTAAATGTTATATCAAAAAAAATTGGCAGGGCTTTCAAGGAACGTGACCCAAAGCCGATTCAGGAAGAGGCTCTTTTCCAGAAAGCACAGGGCATGGATTATATTGACATCAATCTTGGTCCAGCAAAAAAAGACGGTCATGAATTGATGCCCTGGGTTGTTCAGACGGTTCAGGAAGTTGTGACGGATATTCCCCTTGCTCTGGATACATCGAATATCGATGCCATTGAAGCTGCCTTGAAAGTCATTAAGGATGCAGATTATCCGCATATCATCAACTCAATCATGGCTCGCCCTGAGAGATATCAGAAAATGCTTCCTCTGGCAGCAAAGTACAATGTTGATTTTATTGCCTTGATGTGGGGACCGGATGGACTGCCCCGGGACGAGAATGAAAGAGCATCCCTAGCAGTTGAACTTATCTATGCTGCAAATGAGGCTGGTATAGAAAACGACAGGATCTGGGTAGATGGAATTGTTACCCCGGTAAACATCCAGCAGCCGCAACTGATCAGCCTGATGAATTTCCAAGCAATGATTCAGGACATCGCTCCAGGCGCAAAGAGTACCTGCGGTCTTTCCAACATCTCCAATGGACCACCGGATCATCTTCGCCCGATTCTCAACCAGACTTACATGATCATGCTTGAGTATTATGGTATGTACTCTGTTATTTCAGACCCCCTTGATGAAAAATTGACGGATATTGCAAAAGGCAATCGTCAGGACATTGTGGATTTGGTTATCGCTACCATGCAAAGCAATGCACCAGATATGGGAAGCCTTTCCAAAGAGATGCAGGATTATGTGAAAACCGTTCAGGTTATCATGGGTGAGAAACTGTATTCAGATTCATGGCTTGAAGTTTAAACTGGCTTTTGGGCAGGTCTTATTACCCTTTAAACTGATAAGACCTGCCCTTTTATTCTGTTAGCACCTCCCAAAGAAAACGCAGTAAAAATTATAAGCGTCTTTCAATAGTATTTCACCAAGCAAGATGAGATTCAATCCAAGAGCATATTCGATCCCAAGAGTGATGATTCGAGAGCGCATATTGGAGGCTGCATTTTTTGAATTCAGTGAAAAGGGTTTTTATAATACCAACGTCGACAGCATTACCAGAAAAGTTAATATCAGCAGGGTTGTCTTCTATTCTTATTTTAAGAATAAAAATGGATAGCTATGGAAAACATAGACAAAAAGATTGAGATAGAATGTGATGTTGTGGTGGTTGGCGCAGGTTTCGGAGGTGCGGCACCACCAAAAAAATGTGCGGATGCAGGACTCAGAACCATTATGATTGAGCGTTCAGAAAAAGTTGGTGAAAAGATAATCTCCGGTCAGACCATCCCTTTTCATGGTTTTCTGTTTGGTCCGGATTTTATTCGGGATGGAAATCCACCAATTGAAAGGCCGGTCGATGGCCACATCAGGGGCGTAAAAACGGAAAAGAATGAATATATATGGTAAAAAATCATCATTGATGCGGAGGGGTCTCATGGCCTTCTGGCAATCAAGGCCGGCGTCAGAGAAAAATATCCTCCAGATGTGATCTCACCGGCAGATGTATATGTATATGATATGGATAAAAGAGATATTGATCGGATATTTGGTTTTTCTCTTAAGTTTTGCTGGGGCTGGGATGAACAGAAAATTGCTCCGCCACTGGGACATGGAAATGGTTTGATGGTATGGCCCTACAGTGACAGCCTGCACCTTATGCAGGATCAGTGTCTCCGGAATGATGAAGGCCCGGTGTATAATCTGGTCGACGCATTGAAGGGATATCATGAAAAAATTACCACGAACCTGCCATGGTGGAGAGATGAGATAGCACCGAAAGCCAAACTCAGGGCGTGGATGTGGGATGGTTTTGAAATTTTTATCGGAAAATGGATTCGGATGTATCTGCGATATTATTATTGGCATCATCGACATTATGAGAACACCTGGGTTTTGGAAGGCACTTAAAATAAGCAAAAGGCGATAAGATTAAAATCATATCTCAGATTGATGGATTGGTTATTACGGATTTTAAGCCCACTTATCCGGCTGCTTGCCGGATTGCTGGAACCATTGTCCGGCGCGGCAAATCCCGTCATGGTGGTTATTTTCCCGATTATCGCACCGGTGTATCTTCGGCTCATCAAAAAATGGGATGCAGCTTTTGACCCTCTTTCAAAACGGCTGGTACATGCGGTTGTTACGTCAGATCCTTCTATTTTTGATGTTTAATGCAATACGTAGAATACAAAATGGCCAAATCATTTGAGGACATTCCAGGTGTGGAATGGGTACCTGGAACCGGTGACTTCATATGGCTGGATTCTAAACAATCGACAGGTGTTGTCCCATAGTGTTGCTGCCAGTTTTTCCGGGTCTTGTTCCAGGATTTCCGATAGCTTTAAAAAGGTTGAGCGTACAAATGCCGGTTCGTTTCGATGGATTTTATTTTTTTCCGGAGCAGGAGTGAGATAGGGTGCATCGGTTTCGATGAGAAGCCTGTCTATGGGAATGAATTTTACAAGTTCTCGAAGATCTGCTCCACGAGTTTTGATTGTAATGATTCCGGTTATTCCAATATAGAGTCCCAGATCAATATAAGCCTGTAATTCATTTTTGCTGCCGCTGAAACAGTGAACCACGCCTGTTCTGTTCCGGTGGTGTGTTTTTTGAATCAGGTGCAAGAAACGACCGTTGCTGTCCCTTTCATGAAAGATCAGGGGAAGCTTTTGTTCATCTGCCATTTCCAGTTGACGGACAAACCATTTTTCCTGATCTTTTTGGGGAGAGAACATCCGGTTGAAGTCAAGACCGATTTCACCCCAGGCCTTTACTTTTGGGTTACTGGCAATTTCTTTAAGGGTTTTCATATCGGTTTCAGAACATGACGAGGCATCATGGGGGTGTACTCCAACGGCAGCAAACAGACCATGATTGTTTTCAGCCAGTTTTACCGCATTTTTGACCGTTTTCAGGGTAATGCCTGCGATCATCATTCCTTCCACGCCTGCATTGCTCGCCCGTTTCAATACCTGGGTAAAATCTTTAGTGAATATTTTGTCATCAATATGGCAGTGGCTGTCAAACAACTTCATAAAAGAGTCCTTTGTCAATTATTTTTATGAACGCCACTTATCATTTAATTGTTGTGAATTCAATATTATTTGACTACTGATTATGGATCAATGTTTTAGAAGAGGATTACAGTGACTTTTGTTTTACGCTTGATTTTGGCTGGAGCATGAAGTACCCTTAAAATCTTCATGAATTCAGAAAAAACGATCCCAAAAGGAGCATTGAAATAGAGAATTCACTGGTTTTTAATCAGGAGGTATAACATGTTTAAAATCGTAGGAAGGGAAGAAATGGCCAATGGAACGGTGGTTCTGAATGAGATTGAGGCACCACTGATTGCAAAAAAGGCCAAGCCGGGGCAGTTTGTTATTTTAAAAGCCACAGAAACCGGAGAACGAATACCGCTTACCATGGCCGATACTGACCCGGGAAAAGGTACGATTACGATTATTTATATGGTGGTCGGTAAATCAACAGCGTTGTTTAAGTCGCTCAAGGTGGGGGATGGATATCTGGATGTTATTGGTCCACTCGGTAAGCCCACCCACCTGGAAAATGTTGGGAATGTTGTGTGTGTCGGGGGGGGGACAGGAGTTGCCGTCCTGCATCCCATCACTCGAGGATTAAAGCAGGCTGGGAATAATGTGATCAGTATTATCGGCGCACGAAATAAAGGTCTGTTGATTCTGGAAGAACAGATGAAGGCGGCTTCTCATAAACTTTATGTGTGTACAGATGACGGATCATATGGTCATCATGGCTTTGTTACCGATGTATTAAAAGATATCCTGAGCAAAAATGACATCAAGCTGGTTGTCGGGATTGGGCCGGTTCCCATGATGAAGTTTGTATGTAAAATGACAAAAGATTTTAATGTTAAAACGCTTGTCAGTTTGAATCCGATTATGATTGATGGCACAGGAATGTGTGGCGGCTGTCGTGTATCAATCGGCGGCAAAACTCAGTTTGCTTGTGTGGATGGCCCGGAGTTTGATGGCCACCAGGTTGATTTTGATGAATTGATGCTTCGTCTTCAGGCATACACAGAAGATGAAAAAGCAAGCCATGATGAGTATTGCAATCTGAAAAAGGAAAAAGCATAATTATTGCGATAGTAGAGTTTAATATCTAAATCTATCAATAGATTATCCACATATCATACGGAGGATATAATGGCGGAAACGGCAGAAAAAAAAGAAAAAATACCCAGGCAGCCAATGCCGGAACAGGTAGCCAAAGTCAGGGCTAAAAATTTTGAAGAGGTTCCAACTGGATACAGCCCGGAAGTCGCAATGATAGAGGCAAAGAGATGCCTTCAGTGTAAAAAACCTGCTTGTGTTGAAGGATGTCCGGTAGGGGTGGATATCCCGGGGTTCATCGGTCATATCCGGGAAGGTAAATTTGAACAAGCCATCAGTCTGATCTGGAAAAGAAATGGTTTGCCGGCGGTATGCGGCCGGGTTTGCCCCCAGGAATTACAGTGCGAAGGGCAATGTATTGTTGGGAAAAAAGGTGAACCGGTTGCAATTGGAAATCTGGAACGGTTTGCAGCAGACTATGCCCGTAAAAGCGGAGAGTGCGAATTGCCTGTCAAAGCAGAACCCACTGGGAAAAAAGTTGCAGTCGTGGGATCCGGGCCGTCCGGCCTGACTGTCGCGGGTGATCTGGCACTGAAAGGCCACGAAGTAACCATATTCGAGGCATTTCATAAACCAGGCGGCGTGTTGGTTTACGGAATTCCTGAATTCCGATTGCCCAAGGAGATTGTATTTGCAGAGGTAGAAGGGCTGGAAAATCTGGGTGTAAAACTGGAGTGCAATGCCGTGGTCGGGCGAACCGTATCCCTGGATGAACTTTTCGAGCAGGGGTATGATGCTATTTTTCTGGGAGTGGGTGCAGGTCTTCCAACCTTTTTAAATATTCCAGGAGAAAATCTCATCGGTATTTTATCCGCCAACGAGTATCTTACGCGTTCGAACCTGATGAAGGCATATCTGTTCCCGAAATATGATACGCCTGTCGTAAGAGGAAAGAATGTTATTACACTGGGTGCCGGAAATGTGGCCATGGATTCAGCCAGAACAGCCTTGAGGCTTGGAGCACAATCTTCCCGTATTGTCTATCGACGTTCTCGTCAAGAGGTTCCGGCAAGGGGCGCAGAAGTGCATCATGCTGAAGAAGAAGGTGTGGAGTTCCATTTTCTGACAAGTCCTGTTGAATTCAAAGGGAATGAAAAAGGGCGTGTCACCGGAATGGTAGGACTGAAGATGGAGCTTGGTGAGCCGGATAGTTCCGGACGCCGAAGACCTATTGCCATAAAAGGTTCTGAGTTTGAATTGGAGTGTGATCTTGCAATTATAGCGGTAGGTGCAGGAGCCAATCCTTTGTTGACCCAATCCACCAAAGAGCTTGAATTAAATAAATGGGGGTATATCGTTGCCGATGAAGCAACCGGTAAAACCAGTAAAAAAGGAGTATGGGCAGGAGGAGATATCGTCACCGGTTCCGCTACGGTAATACTCGCCATGGGCGCAGGCAGGCAGGCGGCAGATTCCATTCATGATTACCTTACAAGAGGATGGTGATTATCCGTGACAGGATGAAAACATATCACAGGGTGTTGTGCATTGCCGGTTCGGATAGCAGCGGAGGGGCCGGAGTTCAGGCGGATTTAAAAACGATCTCGGCACTTGGTTGTTACGGGATGACGGTAATAACAGCCCTGACCAGTCAAAATACACAGGGGGTAACCGCGATTCATGCGGTTCCCCCTGATTTTGTTGGGGATCAGATAACCGCGGTTATTGAAGATATCGGTGCGGATGCTGTAAAGATCGGGATGCTGTTTTCTTCAGAGATCATCCAGGTGGTTTGTAATTTTTTGAATGATCATAGCCTTCAAAACATAGTCCTGGATCCGGTGATGGCATCTCAGAGTGGCAAGCAGCTCCTCCAGGATGAAGCGGTTATTTCGTTGAAGTCTTTCCTTTTACCGAAGGTGGATTTGTTGATGCCGAATTTGCCGGAAGCTGAAATTCTTCTTGGACACAGGATACAGGGGGAAGAAGAGATCCAAAAGGCTGCCTGTGACCTGTCCAGGATGGGATGCGACAACATCTTGATAAAAGGAGGACATCTTGAAGGCATGGATACAACAGACTGGCTATACCTTGGTAAACAGGACCGGTTTATTCGATTTCAAGGCAGTCGGGTGGAAACGGTAAATGACCATGGGACAGGCTGCACTTTATCTTCTGCGGTCGCCTCTTTTCTTGCAAAAGGGATGGCCTTGGAAGATGCCGTTCAGTCTGCCAAAAGCTATATTACCGAGGCTCTGCAAGCCGGTGCTGCCTATACAATTGGGAAAGGAAAAGGACCGGTTCATCATTTTTATAAGTATTGGTAATCAAAAGTTTTATATCCCCTGCTTTCTTTTCCCGTGTTGAAATGAAGAGAGTGTCGACGGCGGGGCAAGAACATATTTGCCGTTGAAAGGCAGGCACCTCCCCACCGGATACGCTTCCGGAAGATCCTTTATCAGTTGTTTGAAAATTTCAGGAGAACAAGAAAAGAGAAGTTCATAATCTTCTCCCCCGGCCATGGCCAGATCTTGAGGATCCATACTGTTTTCGGAACAAAAAGTGACCAGATCCGGATAAAGGTGTTTTTTCTCTATGAAAAGCTCGATGGAAACCCTGGAAGCCTCTCCGATATGTCCGGCATCACCTTTCAGGCCATCACTGATATCGATTACACAACAGACCTTATGTTTGGCTAGTATTTCTGCAGCATCAAATCTGGCGGTAGGAGATTTAAAAGAAGAGATCAAAGATTGATTCGAGAAATTCCCCTTCTGCAGTGCCTCAAGTCCTGCCCGTGCCAATCCCAGAGGACCGGTGCAATATAATCCATCTCCTGGTTTTGCCATGGAACGAAGCGGGAAGATATCATTACGACCTTCTCCAATCGCAAAAAGATCCAAGGATAGTTTGTCGGTATCGGATAGATTCCCTCCACCAAGCGTACAGCAGTATTTTTTAAGACCGATTCCAATCCCATGATAAATATTCTCTGCTTCTTTCTGGGAAAGATAAGGCGGCATCCCAAGGTTTATAAACAAGCTGATGGGTTTGGCAAAGGATGCCGCAAGATCACTCAGAGTGACGGTAACGGCCTTCAATCCGATCTCTTCCGGTGTTTGCCATTCTCGTTTAAAGTGAATGTCTTCCCGTTGCGTGTCCGTTGTGATCACCGGCCGTTCGATTCTTGTGAGAAGGCATGCATCATCTCCCGGCGGCACAATGAGGATATCTTTTGCATCCGGATGGTTTTCTCCTGATGATTTGATCAACCGGTTGATGAGTTTGAATTCATCGATCATGTGATACCTATTCTCCAGGATTATGAATAATTCAAAAGAGATTTCCATTCTAAAAACCGGTTTGTCTGTTTCCGGCCATATCGGGAAATGGATTTCACTACCTCTTCAATGGATTTTTCCTGCTTATTTAGATTCGGATCCTTAGAAAAAAATTTATCCGCGAAACAGATTATGATCTCTTCAATCGATTGTGGAATCATATCCCGAACCGGAAGCGGCAGATAATGGTCTGTTATTTCTTCACGACTGATTCCCACACCCACATGCCGTTCACAAACCAGGGCATGACGGGGCAGTCCTTTTTTTTCAAGAATTTTCCTTCCCAGAAAACCATGTACAACATAGGGGTATGTCCCATGACAGCCGATTTCCAGTGCAGCGGTTTGAAATATCGCGATATCATGAAGCGTGGCAGCTTGTTTGATAAATTCAAGATCCGGGTTTAACCAAGGGACATTTTTTGCAATTTTCAATGCTTTTTCGGTCACCTGTTCACTATGCTCTACCAGAATTGAGTATGCTTTTGAGTTGGGATCGTATTTTTTATTTTTCTTATTAAAGTGGTCCATTTTAGCTTATTTCCAGACAGAAGCACGCCGTTTATAAATGGATCGATATCTCCATCAAGCACCTGATTGATATTCCCGACTTCAAGTTTGATCCGATGATCCTTAACCATCTGATAAGGATGAAGTACATAGGATCGTATCTGGCTTCCCCAGGCAATATCATCTTTGCTGTCATGCATCTCCTGAAGTTTTTCATCCTGCTTTTGTTTTTCGTGCTGATAAAGTTTTGCCTTGAGAACCTTCATGGCAAGTTCTTTGTTCTGGTGCTGTGATCTTTCCTGTTGGCTCTGAACAACAATTCCGGTTGGCAGATGACTGATGCGAACGGCACTGCTGGTTTTGTTGACATGCTGTCCACCAGCACCGCTAGCTCTGTACACATCAATACGAAGATCTTTCTCATCAATCTCGATAATGATCTCCTGGTTGAGTTCCGGATAAACAAAAACCGATGCAAAGGAAGTATGCCGTTTTCCATTTGCGTTGAATGGTGATATCCTCACCAGCCGGTGAACACCGGATTCCATTTTTAAATAGCCAAAGGCATATTCACCGGAAGCAGTGAAGGTTACACTTTTGATTCCAGCCTCATCCCCAGGCTGAAAATCGATGACACTCATTTTAAATTTTTTCTGATCAATCCAGCGTGAATACATACGAAATAGCATTCCAGCCCAATCCTGAGAGTCTGTACCACCAGCGCCGGCGTTAATGGAGATAATCGCATTGCTGTTATCATCTTCTCCATTGAGCATCATGCTCAATAAGAACTGATCCAACTGTTGTTCGACTTTTTTTAGCTCATCGGCAACCTCTTGTTCTACTGCTGAATCGGATTCTTCAGAAGCTAGTTGCATCATAAGCGTGTTGTCTTCAAGATCGGACGCGAGTTTTTTCCACAAATCCACCTTGCCGGCGATTTGAGCGCGTTCTTTTAATATAGCTTTTGTTTGTTCCGGATGATCCCAAAAATCCTTTTTTGATGTGGTCGCCTCAATCTCTTTTAACCGTTTTTCTTTTTCTTCAATGTCAAAGACAACCTCTTAATTGTTCGAGTTTTTTTTTGAGTTCATCCAATTTGTTTTTTAATTCTGAAGACATAATAACCTCCTTGATGGTGTAAGGTTTAATTCAATTGTTTTTTATTGAATTTTTGATGTTGCATAAAACAATAAGCCAAAAAAGTAAGAACGGAAATCAAACAGATTTTTGCAAAAAGATCTCCTACTTTCATATAAACTGTCTTTATCCTCATGAGAGGAACAGTATTCGTCAGGGCAGCATCGACAGAAAGAAAGGTGGTCTCCAAAATTCTTCCTGTAGGATCAATAAATCCGCTGATACCTGTGTTTGCAGATCTTACAAGAGCTCTTTTATTTTCAACTGCCCTGAACACAGTCATTGAAAAGTGTTGAAACGGACCACTGCTTGTACCGAACCATGCATCATTGGTAATGTTGATAAAAAAGTCTGCCTGGTTGGAAGCCATTGCTCTGGCAAGATCCGGAAAAATAACTTCAAAGCAGATTTGGACACCCATCCGATGTTGATTCCAAAGAATTGTACTGCCTTCTTTTCCGGATTTGAAATCTCCAACCTGAGCGACCAGCTTACCAATAAAAGGAAACCATTCTTTTAACGGGACATATTCACCGTAGGGGACAAGGTGAACCTTATGATAGCTGCCGATCTCCTTTCCATCAGAATTTAACAAATAGGCTGTGTTATAATAGTTTACTGCCTCTCCATCCCGCTTATAACTGGGGCTTCCAAATAATAATGATATATTTGCTTCTTTCACTCCTTCCTGAATCAGTCTTTTTAAATATTGACTGCCGTAAGGACTTGAAAAGTAGAAAGGGGTTGCAGTCTCCGGCCAGACAATAAGGGATGGTGAATCAGGTAGTGTGGAAAAAGACAACTCGAGATATTTCAGAATTGTGGTTTTTTGATACTCCGGATTCCATTTTAACGATTGGTCAATATTGCCTTGAATTACGCTTACTTTTATTTTCTCCGCGGTTTCTATTTTCCGGTCAGTCGATTGTATACGATCATTCCCATATGATAAAACGATTATCATTATTATTGCAGTGATAATAAGCGAACCCCAAGCTGTTTTTTTTGTAACTTTGGCACCTTGCCATTTTTGTTTACCGGTATACAACAGTGTAAGATACAGACTTCCATTCACAAGTGCTATGAGGAAAGAGATTCCATATACTCCTGTTATATCAGACAATTGGATTAGATTCAATCTTTCGAATTGGGAATATCCGGTTAATTCCCAAGGAAAGCCTGATAATAGAAGAGATCGAATGAATTCCAGGGAAACGATAACCGTTGGGAACCATATGGCAATGCTGGATGGAGTTTTGCAGAATTTTGTTAAAAAAGATGTAAAAACACCATAATAAAGCCCTAAATAAGAGGAGAGAAGAAGCAGAAGAAGACTTCCTAACCAGATAGGGAGACTACCGTAAGTATGCATTGTTGGTACAAGCCAATACAAAAGGGTAATATAATGTGTAATACCCGAGACTAGACCGATATAAAATGCGTGTTTTACAGAGAGGTTTTTTAATGAATATAATAATGGAATAAAGGCAACCCATGCAACCCATGCCAAATTAATTTTTGGAAAAGCACTGGTCATCAGCAAGCCGCTTACGATAGCAAGCAGATATTCTTTTCGGTGTTCATGCAGTTTTTGTGGTATTATTGTCATCAATTCAATACAGTGGTTATATTTTGTTCTTTATAGCCTTATAAGCCTTTAATGTTTTAGCATTTCAAAGAATCCTGTCAACGAATATTATACATTGAAGAAATCAACGAAAGCTGTATAATCAATTTGAGATTTTATATGAATTATGATATATGAAGCAAAAGAGATGCCGAATAACAGAATTCAAACTCATATCGATTATTATTCATCCTGAAAAATTCATTTGAAAAATCACCTACAATTTCTTTAGTTTATATTCATTAAACAGGAGTGTTAACATGAGTCAAGTCAGTAAAAGTGGAGAACGGGTTGTTGTGAAACCGGGAAAGGATGTTGTCGCATCCATGGCCAATGAATTCAGGTCTCAACTACATGGGATCGTGCAGGAATCTCCCAATGAACTGGTAATTGATCTTGATGGCGTTGAAATGGTGGATTCGGTTGGCATCGGTGTCATTATTGCAACCCATAACTCTTTGAATAAGGCAGGTGGGTCTTTACGTGTTACCAATGTAGCTTCGGATATATTTACATTATTCAGCACAATGAGGCTGGACCATCATTTTAAAATAGAAAAAATGGAATGATGTGAGATGATATGGTCGGGGCGAGAGGATTTGAACCTCCGACTCCCTGCTCCCAAAGCAGGTGCGCTACCAGACTGCGCCACGCCCCGATAATTTTGGAGTTACTAACACGCTTTTTCAACTAGTGCAACCCTATCAACGAATGTTTCAGCAAATTTTTCAATCAAGAACCATTTTGAAAAAATTGATTTTTATTATCACGAAGATGTCAGGTTTGAATCTTATTGATTGATATGATTTTCCGCTTTCATTAAAAATTCATCAATACCATTGGAAATTTCTTTTGCAAGTTCAGATAAATAATCAACATCTCGTAAATTTTTTTCTTCAATCGGGTTAGAGAGATAGCCGACTTCAATCATCACCGCCGGCATGTTGGCTCCGGAAAGAACACGCAAAGGAGAACTCAGCAAACGATTTTTGGGAAACTGCTTGTTTTGGGATAGCCTTTTCTGAATACATTTTCCGGCTTCTATGCTTTTTGTGATTTGATTTTTATGTATTTCATCCCATAGAATATTTATGTAGCCGTCGCCTCTATTTTTAAGCGACGGGGCCTGGGAAAATGCATTGAGGTCTGTGGTGTTGTCCAGATAGGATATTGTAATTCCACTGGTTTGATAATTGTAGCTTCCGCTTGTATGAATGCTGACAAACAGGGATGCTTTGTTGTAATTGGCAATAGATGTTCTTTCGGTGATATTTAAAAAATAATCCCCAGTTCTGGTCAAAATGGGTTGATATCGAGGTTTTAAATTTTCAATGATTCGATTGGCCAGCTCAAGTGTAATATTTTTTTCAATTGTTCCATCTGCACCTCTGGCACCAAGATCATGCCCTCCATGACCGGGATTGACGACAATGATTGGTTTTGGTAGGTTTTCACAAAAGCCGGCAGTTGGGACCATGAAAAGGCAAGTAGTAAATGATATCCACATAAATAAAAATACCGATGTCAGTATATTTTTTTGATTTTTATTTTTAAATTCGAACACTTATTTCCATCCGTCAATTTAACTTGACACCCATATGGATTGATATTATCTTAACTTTCTTTTATATTTAATTCATTCTTTTCAATAAAATGTCAAGAATTCAAAATAGTGGATCATTAAATATACTAGGGAAAATAATGGTTATTCATACTCGTGATATATTCAATCATAAGATAAATTAGAATATTGCGAGAGTGGCGGAATTGGTAGACGCACTGGACTTAGGATCCAGCTCTGGTGACAGAGTGGGAGTTCGAGTCTCCCCTCTCGCACCAAAAATATACGGAGTGCCTGGAGCAAAACCTCCAAGCGTTTTATCAACTCGAAAGGATTGTCATGCAAGTAACTGTAGAAGATAAAAGTTCGGTAAAAAAAATACTTCACATTGAGGTACCGGAAGCGGATGTGTTAAACGAGCTGGATGCCGCTTACAAACAACTGAAAAAAACAGCAAAAGTTAAAGGATTTCGTCCTGGAAAAGCCCCTCGCCCGGTTCTTGAGCGAATGTTCAAGAAGGATGTTCAGAGTGATGTAACTTCAAGATTGATTCAAGATTCGCTTTTTGAGGCAATAAAAGAAAACGATCTTGCCCTGGTTGGGAGACCACAGGTTGATCCTCCTGAACTTATGGATTCAGGACCTTATGCGTTTGATGCTGTTGTTGAAATCAGACCAAAGTTGGATAATATTGATTACAAAGGTTTATGTTTAACAAAAACCATGCATAAAGCAGGTGAAAAAGAGACCAACTCTCAAATTGAAATGTTTCGTAAAAATTTAGCCCAATTAAAGCCAATTGTCGGTAAAAGGCCTGCGCAGACAGGAGATTTTGTTATCATTGATTATGAGGGATTAAAGGATGGTGTGCCCTTTGATGAGACAAAGAAGACTGAAAATTTTACAATGAAACTTGGTGGAAGTGCCATATCAAAAGAATTTGATCTTGAGATCATCGGGATGAATGCGGAAGAAACAAAAGAGTTTACCATCAAATTCCCGGAAGATGCTACCAATAGAAAAATTGCAAATCTTGAGATTGCATTCAAGGTCAGATTAAAAGAAATCAAGGAGGAAGTATTACCTGAAGCAGATGATGAGCTAGCAAAAAAATTGGGGAATTTTCAAACACTTGATGAATTAAAGGGGAAAATTATCGATAACGTTCAACAAGGATATAACAAACGGATCGAACAGGAAATGAATGAACAGATTTTTGACGCATTGATTTCCAAGCAGGAGTTCGAAGTCCCGGATGTTATGGTTGAATATGAGATAGATTCAATCATCGGTGAGATGGAAAGAGCTTTTGCTTATCAGAATATGTCTTTGGAACAATTAGGGCAATCGAAAGAGATGCTTGCTGAAAAATATCGGGATACTGCCATTAAACAAGTGAAACGACATATCATATTGGGAAAATTGATTGAACAAGAAGAGCTGAAATTATCGGATGAGGAACTGGAAGAAGGGTATCAGAGCATGTCCAAATCTGTAAATCAGCCTGTTGAAGGAATAAGAGACTATTATAAAGAAAACCAAGAAAATTTAGAATTTTTTAAACACACGTTGCTTGAAAAAAAAGCAATCAGGCTTATCATTGAAAATAGCACAATTGAGGAAAAAGATCCGGAATAAACAAAGGTGTTGAATCTGCATAAACCCTGTTTAGAAAAAGTATGATGATAATCGAGTAAATGAAGGAGGAAAACTGGTGCCACTAATACCTATGGTAATTGAGCAAAGCAGCAGAGGAGAGCGGGCATATGACATATATTCACGGCTTCTCAAGGATCGAATCATTTTTATCGGTACTGCGATTAATGATGAAGTTGCAAACCTGCTAGTGGCCCAGCTTCTGTTTCTTGAATCAGAAGACCCGGATAAGGATATAAATTTTTATATCAATTCACCAGGAGGTGTGGTTACAGCAGGTATGGCTATTTATGATACTATGCAATACATTAAACCAGATATTGCAACAGTATGTATTGGCCAGGCAGCTAGCATGGGGGCGCTGCTCCTTGCTGCAGGTACAAAAGGAAAACGCTACTCATTGCCGAATTCACGTATTATGGTACATCAGCCCATGGGGGGAGCGCAGGGACAAGCATCGGATATCGCTATGCAGGTAACCACGGATGCTGTTCAGGTCATGGCCGGAGATGGATATTCGCGCGATTATCCGGTAGAAAAAATGATGAGGGATGCCAAACTATGTCAGATTTATGAAGGAACAAACCAGGTACAACGTGTCGTTATTTCTAACAATATTCTGAAACTTAAGGAGTAGGGATGCGTCGTATGTCGTAAGTCGTAAGTCGTAAGTCAGACGTCATAAGTAGTAAGTCGTAAGTCGTAAGTAGTAAGTACTTGGTCGTGGTCGG
>CAYTGW010000008.1:0-4024 GCA_964437395.1 uncultured Desulfocicer sp. | reverse complement strand
TGAAGGATACCATAAATGAAATATTAGCACGGCATACCGGGCAGGACCTGGAAAGAATCCGGTTGGATACGGACCGTGATTTTTTTATGGCAGGAGATGAAGCAAAAGAGTATGGATTAATTGATCATGTCATCAGCAGCCGGGATGACCTTTACAAGCTTGAAAAGTTGGAGGACAAAACATGACAACAAAACAAGGGGATGGAAATGATAATCTCTTTTGTTCATTCTGTGGGAAGAATCAGAAGGAAGTCAAAAAACTGATTGCAGGACCGGCAGTATATATATGCGACGAATGTATCCAGCTTTGCAGCGAAATTATCGAAGAAGAGAGTGAAAAGTCTGTTGAAGGTTCAGGAGATCTTCTTGTACCCAAAGCGATTAAGGCGATGCTTGATGACTATGTGATCGAGCAAAATGATGCCAAGAAGGTGCTTGCTGTTGCAGTATACAATCATTATAAACGCCTTGAGTCTTCCGTAAGCACCGGAGATGTTGAGATCCAGAAAAGTAATATTTTATTGATCGGTCCAACGGGCAGTGGAAAAACGCTTCTGGCCCAGACTCTTGCAAGATTTTTAAATGTTCCGTTTACAATTGCTGACGCCACGACCTTGACAGAAGCCGGATATGTTGGAGAGGATGTTGAAAATATTATTCTTTCTTTGCTTCAGAATGCGGACTATGATGTTGAAAAAGCGCAACGAGGAATCGTGTATATTGATGAAATTGATAAGATCGCACAACGATCTGACAATCCGTCCATAACACGTGATGTCTCCGGTGAAGGGGTTCAGCAGGCGTTGTTAAAGATTATTGAAGGAACAACAGCGAGTGTGCCACCCAAAGGCGGAAGAAAACATCCTCAGCAAGATTTTGTAAAAGTGGATACAACCAATATCCTTTTTATTTGCGGCGGAACCTTTACCGGCCTTGATAAAATAATTCAAAGACGTCTGGGACAGAAATCTATGGGGTTTAGCGCCAAAATTATCAAAAAAGAGGAAAAAAATATTGGTGAGACCCTGAAGGAAATAGCAACTGAGGATCTGATAAGATTCGGTCTTATTCCGGAATTTTTGGGGCGTCTGCCCATCATTTCAACACTGGATGAACTCAACGAGTCCTCATTAATTAAAATTCTGACAGAACCCAAGAATGCCCTTGTCAAACAATTTGTTAAACTGTTTGAGCTTGAAGGTGTCAATTTGCGGTTTACAGACAGTGCGCTTTCTGCCATTGCAAAAGAAGCGATGAAACGGAAGTCAGGTGCAAGAGGGTTACGTTCCATCCTGGAAAGCTGCATGCTCAATATCATGTACGAGATCCCATCAATGGAAAATGTCAAGGAATGTATGGTTGGGGAAGAGGTTGTTTTGCATAAGGAAGACCCCATCTTACTCTATGAACAGACCAAAAAACAGGCTTAGTGTATATCCTCGAAATTTGTAACCATGATCAATATTCCAAAATTTTTCAAACAGGATGAATATGATTCATCCAAGAACATTATCTTACCGCTTTTGCCGCTAAGAGATATTGTTGTTTTTCCGCATATGGTAGCCCCCCTGTTTGTTGGAAGGACAAAATCTGTGAATGCTCTTACAGAAGCAATGAATAAAGATAAGAGTGTATTTCTTTCCACCCAGATTAAGGCCGGAATAGATGATCCAAAAGAAAAAGATATTAGCAAGATCGGAACCATCGGAAGTGTTCTGCAACTTCTTAGGCTTCCGGATGGAACTGTTAAGGCTCTTGTTGAGGGGAAAACAAGAGCAAAAGTTGTAAATTTTATTAAGGGGGAGGATTTCTTTCAGGTCGAATTGGTTTCGGTGTATGAAAAAGAACTCGCTGAAGCAGAAGGCGAGGCATTGAAACGATCCCTTATCGACAGTTTTGGGCAATATGCCAAACTGAATAAAAATATTTCAAAAGATATTGTCAATAACGTATCTACAATCATCGATCCTTCACAAATGGCAGATACGATTGCTTCCCATATTTCATTTAAAATAAAGGACAAACAGCATTTGCTGGAGATTGAGTCCTTGGATGAACGATTTTCTTTTCTGATTGGCCTGATTAAAGCTGAATCTGAAATTTTCAATATGGAGCAGAGAATTAAAGGCCGAGTGAAAACGCAGATGGAAAAAACTCAGAAAAATTACTATCTGAGTGAGCAGATGCGTGCCATAAAAAAGGAAATGGGAGCAGATGATTCCGGAGCAGATGAAATTGCGGAGCTCGAAAAACGGATTAAGCGGAAACGCATGTCCCGTGAAGCTGCCAAAAAAGCAAGGCAGGAATTAAAAAAACTTAAACTGATGACTCCCATGTCAGCAGAAGCAACCGTTGTAAGAAATTATATTGACTGGATGGTCTCTTTGCCCTGGTTTGATCGGAGCCGTATCAATCACGATCTTGAAAATGCGGAGACCATACTGAATGAAGATCATTATGGGCTTGAAAAGCCAAAAGAAAGGATTCTTGAATATCTTGCAGTCCAGTCTCTTGTAAAAAAAGTCAGGGGGCCAATTCTTTGTCTCGTAGGTCCTCCGGGTGTTGGTAAAACATCCCTTGCAAAATCTGTTGCCCGGGCCACAGGAAGAGAGTTTGTCAGGCTGTCATTAGGTGGAGTAAGAGATGAAGCGGAAATACGGGGGCATAGAAGAACCTATATTGGGGCTTTACCGGGAAAGATCATACAATCTTTAAAAAAGATTGGTGTAAATAATCCGGTATTTTGTCTGGATGAAGTGGATAAAATGAGCATGGATTTCAGGGGAGATCCTTCGGCAGCTCTTCTTGAAGTCCTTGATCCTGAGCAAAACAATAGTTTCAATGATCATTATCTTGACCTGGATTATGATCTTTCCGATATTTTATTTATTACAACGGCAAACACCCTTCCGGATATTCCGCTCCCTCTCCAGGATCGTATGGAGATTATTCGGATACCAGGTTATCCTGAGTTTGAAAAATATAATATTGCAAAAGATTTTCTGGTACCCAAACAGATTCGGTTAAATGGATTGGCAGATTCAAATGTCACGTTTTCAAAAGGATCTATTTACTCGATTATTGAGCAATACACGCGTGAAGCAGGTGTGCGTAATTTAGAAAGAGAGATTTCTGCTGTCTGTCGAAAAGTTGCCCGGGATGTTGTTTTAAAAAAAGAGTCTGAAAATGGGATTAAAATTACATCAAAAATCGTCCAGAAATACCTTGGGCCATATAAATTCAAACATGGTCAAGTAGAGGAAAAAGATCAGATTGGCCTTGTTACAGGTCTTGCATGGACATCGGTTGGAGGGGAGCTGCTTTGTGTGGAAACCGTCATCATGCCCGGAAAAGGGGAGTTGATTATCACCGGGAAGCTTGGTGATGTCATGAAAGAATCTGCCAGAGCGGCTGTCAGTTATGTCCGATCTCGCTCTGAACGGCTAGGCATTGATACGGAATTTTATAAGAATGTGGATATCCATATTCATGTTCCAGAGGGTGCAATACCAAAAGATGGCCCTTCTGCTGGAATTACCATGTGCACATCCATTGTCTCGGCACTCACGAGGAGACCTGTATCCCGTAGTATCGCAATGACGGGAGAAATTACACTTCGAGGACGAATTTTACCCATTGGAGGTCTTAAAGAGAAAATACTTGCTGCACATCGGGGTGAGATCAAGAAAGTTCTGATTCCCAAGGAGAATGAAAAAGATCTGAGAGATATTCCGAATATGATCAGTAAAGAAATTGAAATCATGGTTGTTGAAGAAATGGATGAGGTGCTGGCAGAATCCTTAATACTAAAAGAAGGAGACACTTTGTTTAATGGCACCAAGCATCCATTCCAGCCGGATAAGGAAATAATAAAATAAACAAGTTTTTTGCTTGACATCAAAATATAAAGTTGATAGCTATTGCACTCGTTTTTAAGGCAAAAAAACGCTTTTAAACGGTCAACAAATGAGGGCGGGTAGCTCAGTTGGGAGAGCATCGGCCTTACAAGCCGAGGGTCACAGGTT
>CAYTGW010000007.1:28875-38539 GCA_964437395.1 uncultured Desulfocicer sp. | reverse complement strand
GGTCCTGGTAAAAGTGAGCTTTGAAGAACCATTCATCCGGATCGATATTTTTGATTCCGCGGATAAATCCAAGACCATGGGGGCCTCCGTCCGGTACAAACAGCGCTATTTGATCGATCATCCGGATGGCTTTGGCCGGCATCCCGAGGGAATTCGTTTCCGTGACGTTGGGATCTTCCGGGTAAAGAGGGACTTCATTTTCAAAAACATGGGAAAACCCACGTTCAACTTCTTCCAAAGTGGGTGAATATGCAAGTTTGGCTGCTCCGCCGATACCGACCTGATTGGCCAGGGTTTCAGCGGTAAAAAAACCAAAAACCGTATCTCCTTTATAGATCATCCGGCCTTCATTCAGGACTTCCATATCAAACTCTTCGATGATCAGACCGCCGGCCTCCGAGACCTTTGTCAGCCTTGCCCGCATGGTGAGCAGTCCCGTGTCCGGCAATACGGTTTCATGAAGGATGGCCTTTCCACCCAGATTCCGGAATTTCAGATCTTTGTCACTTCTCAGGGCTGAACCCAGATAGGCAGCCAGCCATCCGCAGGGCTGTAAAGCGATTTCAAGAAGTATGCAGAAGGCCATCTCCGGTAACCGGTTTGCCTGGAAATACCATCCATCAGTAGGAATCCGGTATTCTGCTTCGATCCAGCCCGAAGCCTTTAATACCCAGGGTTCCGGTTCCACATGGGTGATCCGGTCCATAAAGAAATAGGGAGGCCCTGGCAGCCTTGCGATCTTCCGGTCTTTGTCAAAGCATTTGTAACGATCTCCAAATCCTTCGGAAGGATTTCCAATCGCATAGGCCAGAAGCTGTTCTCTGGAATAAAGGGTGGGTCTGACCGCAGGAAGTCCGGATGATGAAAAACAATTCTCTCTTTCCGCCCAGAAGTGTTCAATTTCGTCTCTTGTCAGGCCGGTCATTTTCATGGACATGTTCTGAAACATGACTATTCGTTCTTCATCCCCGTACATAATAGCATCTGCAATCACATAAGGTTCAGGGGCGTAACCGATCTCCTTGATGGATACCTCATACAGGACATGTCTGGTTTCGGTTGTAACCGGCCCCCGGCATTTGAGTACCGCACCGATTTCCGGAACCGGCTCATAGCAGACCCCGGGTTTTTCCGTAACCCATCCCATGCGGAGCAGGAGAACCCGAAGGGTATGAGCGCAGCATTCATACATCAGCGTACCGGGCATGACCATATCGTCTACAAAATGGCATGTCAGAAACCAGTCATTGGGATGAATATCCGCCTGAGCTTTGATCATTCCCAGACCGAATCTTCCTCCTTTGGGGTCCAGCTCCAGTACCCGGTCAATCAGGCTCATCCGGCCGGAGGGAAGGCAGATGGATTCGGAAAGGAGGATATCCTTGAAATCCGGACCAAAACATTTTTCAATCTCTCCTGTGCGAAGCGCATCGATCCCGGCATCGTCAAAAGATTCTTTTTTCATCGGAACCAGATCTTTCCAGTCCAAAGGTTTTTTGCCGGAGATTTTTTGTTTGTCTTTTTCCGTCAGTACAATTCCACCGGAGTTTTTGACTTCTTCTCTGGTAAAGAAGCCGGCACAGCCGTTTCGCATACTGATGATGTGCCTGTCCCTGATGTATCCGTTAAAATGAAAGAAGAAGAGATAGGTTTCACCTTGGCGGATAAATTTTTCAATCTCGATTTCATATCGGATCACGTCTCCCGGCTGGGGAAGTCCATGATGGAAAGTCGCAACTGCATCCAGCAGCCGGTAGGTGCGTTCTCCTTTTACCTTAAGGTCGATGCCGAGATAGGAGCAGAGGAAGAGATCCGCCTGTCCGGCTTCAATGGAAATACACACCGGCACGCGGTTTCCATCCAGATACCAGGCTCCGGGATGCACATCATGCTCCGTAACCAGAGAGCCGGAACCCAGGGACGCCTTTTTGCCGGTTACAGATAAGATCCGGTCCACCAGCATCAACGGCTCATCCGGAAGCCGGACTCTCGTCTTGTAGGAATCAACAATGGCAAATTCCGGACCAAGCACTCTGGCAATGGAACCTACAGCAAATTCCATGCACATTTCCCTCGGGTATGCGGGCTTTACCGGGTCAGGCTTTGAAACATTCCGGGGAATCACGGCCCGAATGGCATCAACATCATTGGCAGATATCGCTTTTTCCAGCAAGGTTGTCTGGAATTCAACCGCCTCAGCAAATGCCAGATTCAATTGGCTTGAGAAGGCCAGAAAGGTTTCATGGGTCTCGGATATGGCTGAAATATTGTCTTGAATCTGTCCGAATACAGATGCATATTCCGAGGCCATGGCAGGTTCACCGGGAGATTCCGTATATGGATGACCGGATGCCGGGTTTCTTCGATATACAGAAGAAACCGCTGCTGCCTCCTGTTGCGGATAAACAGGATCGGGTTTCACAATCAGCGGTTGTTTGACAGTTGGAATTCCGGATATCGGCAAAGGCGGGCTTGAAGGATTCCAGCCGATGTGCAGGACAATCTCCTTTCCTTTTTTTTGAATATCCCTTGTATACATTTTTTGGGGATATGCCTGTTTGCCGTATAATGAATCCAGTTTGATGGGTACTCTTTCCGCACTGAGTGATCCTAGGAATTTCAGGATGGTAAGATAATCGTCTTCCCCTTTGATACATGCGGGTATGGCTGCATGGGGTAAGTCTTTCAGAATTGAATCAATCATCCGGGAGCATGAAGAGTGGGGGCCCATTTCCAGGAATATTCTTGTCCCATCCTTATAAGCCTGCTGAACAGTTGCTGTGAAGTTGAAACCAAACAGCGCCTGATTGAGTACGGATGTGGATGTTGATTTTTCGGTAATCTGTTCAGGCGCTTTTTCAAAGGAACAGCTGTAAAACCGGATTCCAAGCGGCTGGAAGGTCGGAAATGTATGCAGCTTTCGATAGGCTTCTTTTACAGGTACCGCCGTATCACAATGAACTGTAATCACGCCTTCCAGAAAATATGCATCACAACCCAGGCTCTTGATCACAGCTTCTACCTGGGAACGCCGGCCGCCAATGACACATTCGTCGGGTGTGTTGACAATCAGAAGATAAGCTTGACGGAATTTTCGTAAAATGCGTTTCACCATATCCGCATCCTGACTCACGGTTGCGGCGCACCAGTCCACATCTTCCGACGTAGGAATGTTCCAGACTTTGCGTGCTGCATTGCACGGACCGGCCAGTTCTGTCTGAAACAGGTTTGAATCTTCCAGCCTTTCCAGCATGAGACCTCTGTCAGGCCATGCACCAAGAGCAAAATATCCGGCAGATTCTCCCAGACTGTATCCGATGACTGCAGATGGCCTGATCCGGAAACTGCGTATCAGATTAGACATGACACAGCCATGAGCCACCTGGCCAAATATCAGGTTGAGCGGGTCAGAGATCAGCTCCTGATAGGCCTCAGACTCCCACCCGGATTTCCAGGATAAACGAGAAGGCACGTACCGGTCCGGAACAAGCTGGGTTTTCAGACGCGAGGTTTCGGCATCCATCTTGCGCAGAATTTCAGGCCAGGTAACGCCGATTTTTCTTCCCATTCCCACATAATGATTTCCGGACCCTGGAAATACAAATGCAATATCGCCGGATTCACCAACAGGTTCCGGATTATATTTGATGCCGAAGGGCCCGTTGATTTTTCTTTCTTTTCCTTCAGCAACCGATTTTTTGGCTTCCTTGATCCACTTGCCCAGATTGAAACTGTTGTCCGCAATCAGAGACACTGCGTATTTTTTGGCTGGATCAAGAGGGTTTTCCGCATGCCATTGGCAGGCTGCTTTTTCCATCTGATTCTGTTCATCTGAATACTTCCGCATAAACAGAAATAGATGATCCAGCTGAGCAATCAGTTCTTCCGGATGATCTGCCTCGACAACAAACAATCCGGCTGAGTTCAGACCCAACGGCCTTTTTCTTTCCAGCTCGACTTTTTTGAGCAGTTCCGGATTGTTTTCATCCGGGTAGTAATCAAATCCTTCCAATAGTACGTGGGTACAATTTCCGTCTTTTGTGATCGAACTGACGCACGCACCCCGTGGGCCGTCTTTGCGGTTTCTCATCCAGAATTGGGGAAATTTTGGAAAATGAAATGATCCTTCCGCCCATTGGTTTGAGCCGGGTGAGGTAAAGCCGGCAACTGGCGGAATGATTTCCTGATAAAGACACAAACTGGTTTTCACCAGAGAAGCCAATCCTGCTGCTGCGCCGGTGTGTCCGATATTTGCTTTTACCGATCCGATGGCGATGGAGCGGATATCGGTCAGGCTTGAATTTGTGCTGTTACGGGACTGAAAAAAATTGGTTAAAGCGTCTGCTTCCAGGGTGTCTTCCGAAACATTGCCGCTTCCATGGGTTTCTATATAACTGATCTCTATTCCAGGGGATGAGGCATCCTTGAATGTTCTTTCCAGAGATAATTGATAAGCCTCGCAATCCGGCCAGGGTGTTTCGATGCCATTGCTGCCAGCACTGCCGATTCCTCTGATGACAGAGTAGATCCGGTCATGGTCGGCAATTGCATCATCCAGTCGTTTCAGAACCAGAGCTGTAGAGCCTTCACCCGGAAGATGGCCATCCGCCTTTTCATCAAACGGATGACTGGCCTCGTTTCTGGAATAACGCAGGAACAAATCGGTAGTGATGATATTCCGGATGTCTCCGGGAAGATCTACTGCACCGACCAGAAAGAGATCTGTTTCTCCAAGCTGAAGAGATCGAACGCCGATCTCTAAAGCTTTGATGCCGGAGGCAGCATCACAGGAAACCACAAAACTAGGGCCGCCAAGCCGGAATTCTTTTGCAATCCGGCTGGCAATAATACCCCCGAGAGCACCAATCGTTCGTGCAGAAGTAAGCGGCGGACCACAGGCATTCCGGAGAGCTTCGAGCCAGTCTGATGCTTGTTTTCCGGTACAATCCGGTTGATATGTTTTGAGCCATTTTTGATATTGGTTGTGAAGATTCCAGCGAAGATGAAAATTGGTTGCTTCCGGATCGAACTCCATCCCGATGGTGACACCCATGCGCGGACGATCCTGACGGTGAGGCAGGCCTGCATCCGCCATAGCATTTGCAACTACTTTCAACATCAAAAGATGCTGAGGCAGAATATCCGGGATTTCATTGGGCTGAATGTGAAACTCGCCGATAAGGATGGAAAGTTCTTCCACAAAACTGCCGTAATCAATGGATGAATCCAGGAGTTGATCAATGACTTCTTCGCTCCGGTTCCACCTTTTTTGGGGTCGTTTCCGAAAAAGAGTCTGGCCGTTCAGGATAATGTGCTGGAATTTTTCCAAAGAATCGGCTTGCCCGAAAAACGTATCCATCCCGATAACGGCAATGGATGGAACAATGTCATCCTTTTCTTTGTCAATGACTTCTACAAGAAATTTTTGTTCCGTGAAGTCAACCGGAACCGGTGAATGTTGCGTAATTTCAGGAATCCATTCTTCCAGCAGTAGATGTGCATTGATACCGCCAAAACCAAATGCGCTGACGGCTGCTTTAAATGGAAGATTTTTCTTTCTGACCCAATCTTCGGCCTGAGTCTGCACCCGGAAAGGGCTGTTGAGTAACGGGCTGTTATTGGACGGTCTGGTAAAATTCAGGGAGGGCGGTAGCACTTTATATTTCAGGGCAAGAAGCGTTTTTGCCAAACCGGCTGCACCTGCACCGGTAAGAAGATGTCCTGTCATGGATTTGATGGAACCGATGGCGCATTGCTTCTCCTCCCATCCGGATTCTCCCCACAGCGTCCGGAGACTGGTAAGCTCAATCGCATCACCGACCGGTGTTCCAGCACCATGACATTCGATCAGATCAACTTCGCGTGGATCCCATCCGGTTTTATGGTAAGCCTCCCTCATTGCTCTGACCTGACCTTCACTGTCAGGGGCAAGAAGATTTCCACCGATATCATTGGAAAGCCCCGTACCATGGATCAACCCGAGAATAGAATTATGATCCTGGATCGCATCATCCAGACGCTTCAAGACAAAAATTCCTGCGCCTTCGCCAACTACAAGGCCATCGGCCGTCTTATCAAAGGGCGCACATCTTCCGGTGGGAGACAACGCCTTGAGCTGGGTGAATCCGACCTGAGTGTATAGACATTCCGGTCTTGAAACTCCGCCGGCTAGCATGACATCCGTGCGCTTTGCGTTCAATTCATCACATGCCAGCTTGATGGCATACAAGGATGATGAGCAGGCTGCATCCAGTGTGTAACTGCCACCTCCCAGATTCAGTCCTCTGGCCAGAATCGCACCCGGAAGACTGGTTACACGGGATGAAAGACAATGGGCTTTTGAAAAAACAGGGGGCTTTCGGTCGTCGGGACCGACTCGATGATGTTTATTCAGTTTCTCAAGCACCCTTGTTTCAAAGGAATGGCCTAGAATTCCCCGGGTGATTACCGATGATGCATCGGTTGGCAGTGCAATGGCAGCAAGGATGACACCGGTTCGTTTTCGATCCACATGGGAAATCCCGCAGTCCGCTACTGCATCCCTGCCGACGGAAAGCACGATCTTGTAAAGGGGATCGAGATGTTCAACCAGAGAAGGATCGATATCGATTCCCTCCGGATCATAGGAAAATGGATCTACCAGTCCTGCATAAAGGGAGCATGCCTTATCGGTCTTATACCCCTTGGCATACATCTCCTCCGGTTTGACAATCCATCGATTTTCAGGGACACGTGAAATCGCACTGACATTGTTGATAATATTCTGCCAGAAAACCTCGATACCGGAAGCTCCGGGAAAAATACCCGCCATACCCACAACTGCGATTGGTGAAAACTTTTTCATTTTCCTCTACAATAAACAATTCAACGATTTGTGATAACCATCGTTTCTTATTTGAGCTAATTTCAAAACTATTAAAAAGCGTCACACCGGCGAAGTCGGTGCCCAGAAAAGAGCCGAAAATACTGGATAGCGCTACGCTTCACTGCGTGTCTAGTTTTCGCCGGAACTACAACAATAGACTTTTGAAATTGGCTCATTTTTTTTGAAATGCTTTCCGTAATGATACATCCATAATAGCCTCATACCCGGTAATCGCTGCCACGATCGTGTTATCCGAATCCAGAAATGTAAAATCACCTTTCATTTTATGGTCGGTCAGTTCCTTTACTTCCAGTAGCGCAGTAACACCCTCGGAAGGAAATTCATCCCGATACTGCCGGTAGCCTGCACTATAACTGGGCAGCGATACCAGCCCTGTGGTTTCATGACACCATAGTATAGCCATCTGAAAGGCGGCATCAAGGGTCAGCGGGTCTGTAATCCAATTTTGCCGATATGGATCCTTGATCCACTTTTCAGGCGAAGGGGACGTTGACAATTCAGCAATCATGCCTTGCTGCGAGTATCCGATAATTTTCCGAATACCTTTGAGCAGTGTACCATGGAAAAGAATCGTATCATAGGATTCATCAATGGATTTTGAATATTTGGATTCATCGATCTGATCAGGTCTGGTGAATGGAGGAGGGGAGTTGATTGTGCTGGACAATATGGCTCTGGCTTTTGAGTAAACCGTCTTTTTACCGCCCTGAACTCCATTGACCAGTTAAAAACCGGCCTCCAGGAATGCACCATTTTGCCGTGTCTCTTCGGGGATCAGCCGAATGGTTTTTTTTTCGTTTTTTTGAAGTTTAATTCCGGAAAGAAGGCGCATGTCGTCGATTCCACAGAATGAGAATCCGGGGTTCTGTCGCATCGCTGCATGACCAAACCATTCTGCCATAATGGCAAACGGTACTACCGGTTTTCCATCCAGAACATGTGCTCCCAGTATCGGGTAGGTATCGATGTCGAGCTCCTGCTCAAAAGGATGCAAAGGTTTACCGTTTTTTTTCGGGGAAATTTGTATTGTTCCTCTGGGTGCAGGAGATGGGGTCGTTATGTCGAATTCCGGATGTTCTGCTGTAATTGTGGCACCGATAACAACTTCTGCCGGATGAGTCGCATCACCCATCATTTCATAGAGCATTCCAAGAGCACCGGCCTTGATTGGAATCAGGGAAATTTTCATTCTGGCAAACTCTTTTTTCAGAGAGGGCGTTACCATCCCTCCGTCCCATGGCCCCCAATTGATGGAAACGACTCGGCAATTCTTTCGGGACGCTGCCTCCTGCTGAGCGATTTTATTCAGAACTTCATTGGCCATCGCATAGTCAACCTGGCCTTTGTTTCCCATTCTGGCAGCAACGGAAGAAAAGAGTATGATATATTTCAGTTTGTCCTTTGCCGTTGCTTCCATCAGAACATTCAGACCTTTTACTTTTGTATCAAACACCCTGCTGAACTGGTCCAGGGTTTTATCCTTGATGAATCTGTCCTCCAGAATACCCGCACCATGTATGATGCCGCGGATCTGACCATAATTTGAACGTACATCTTCCAGGATGGAATTCACGGCCCCGATATCCCGGACATCAACAGGGATATATTCGACGGCTGCTCCGGTTTCTTTCAGTCTGGACAGGTTTTTCATGATTTCTCTTCCAGCCATGTATTTTCTGAAAACCTTATCCACTTGGACCGGGGTCACTTTTTGTCCTGAAAATTCATTCCGGAGAATGGCTTTTTTCATAGCAGAATCATCTTTCAAATGTTCCAGCCAGTTCGGCTCAGGAGCAGGAAGATCGGATCGCCCCATCAGGATGATTGTCGGCTTTGTATGTTTTGCAAGAGCATAAGTACAGGCCGCTGTCACACCTCTTGCCCCTCCGGTCACAATCATGACATCTTTTTCGTCCAGCATTATTTTTCCTTCCGGAGAAGGTGAGGGTGTCAGTTCGAGGAGATATCGGCATGTTTCTGTCAGACCTACTTCAACAGGGCCTTTTTGTAGTATTTCATTGCAGACAGCTAAGGCGATTGCATCAATATCCTTCCAGGCAGGTGAAATATCGATTGCATGGCAGCATACGTTTTCCCATTCTATGGCAGCGGTTTTGGACAGACCTGCAAGGCCTCCCTGCAAGGGATGGAGAACACCGTGTCCAGAAAATCCGAATGTTCCATCCAGCCGTGTGATGGTGGCAAACAATCCGCCTTTTTCAGATGCAGACTCAATCAGGCTTCCGGATGTGAGATTGGCTGCAACAAAAGCGTTTTTTAAAAACTGCTCATCCTTCTCATTCCACATGTTCTTTTTATTAAAGCGATCGGTAAGAAGGTCAACATCCGGTATAATGATCAGCCCGCCGGCATGGATAAGGTTTTTTTGCAGATGCTCCCGGTCGGCAAAAAGATTCCCGGAAATCAGAGAGGTCTTGAATTTTCTGCTTTCCAGAACATCGGAGATTTTTTTCCCAAGACCCGTCAGGTCATCCAGGATATACACAATCCGGTCTTGCGGAATGGTGATCGGATTATGGAGTTGAAAGGGCTTTTCGACAATAGAAACGATCCGGCGTTCGACCTCTTCAACGATTTCTTCAGGAACTTGTGTCGGCTCCAGTGGATAGGTATAGGAAACATCCTGAAATTCCTGTTTTCCGGTAGAACCTTTTGTCGCATCTTCAGTATCGGATAAACCCGAAAGAGCTGCCAGATAATCGATGATCTGTCCGAGTGTTTTGAGCTCACCCATGATTTCGTTTGAAATCGGGGGAA
>CAYTGW010000007.1:0-28775 GCA_964437395.1 uncultured Desulfocicer sp. | reverse complement strand
AGGTTCGAGCATGTCAACCGGGTATCCGGTGAGTTCGCTGACAACCTGCATCATGGTCTTTTCCATTTTGTCCCGTGAAGCAGAAGGATTTTCTTTTGTCACGGAGACAGAAGGTGAAAAGTTGGTTCCGGACAATTCAACCAGATAATCAATGATCTGTCCGAGTGTTTTGAGCTCACCCATGATTTCGTTTGAAATCGGGGGAAGGCCGGGCAGTTTTTCTTCAAAAGCAGAGAGGATTTCCACCCGTTTAATGGAGTCGATTCCAAGATCCGCCTCGATATCCATAGCAGGTTCGAGCATGTCAACCGGGTATCCGGTGAGTTCGCTGACAACCTGCATCATGCTTTTCTGGATATCCCCGCGATTGGTTCCATTGGTCTCGATCTTTACTTGAGATGCTGCTTTTTTGGGAAGAGACTCGGCATGCAGCGCAGCAACAGGGGCCGGAAGTGTCTTGGATAACAATTCAATTGGTTTTTCAGTAACTGACTGTGCAGGCAAGGGACGAACCGGAAATCCCGGTGAATAGGAAGTGGATGGAAGTCCCATCGCTGCCTGGGTCATGTTTCTTGTTCTTTCCATCATCAGTTGCAGGTTTTTGCTTGCTTCTGTCTGGGTTTCCAGGAATTTTTTATGGGTTTCCGCAGTCTGGATCTGGAGAGCCTGCATGGATTTAAGGCTTTCCGAAACCACCTGGAGTGCGTCAGCTATCAGACGGCTGTTGCCGTCTAGAATCGGAGTCCGGTTTGACACTATCGACTGGTGTTTTACGGTTTCAGGCATTTTCCTGACTTCCTTTTGTTGAGGCTTGAGTTGTATCTGCTCAGAAACAGAGGCTTGTATTGGTTTGCCGGAACGTGGCGGTTTTGGTTCCTGTAACGACCGGTAGTTTGCACCCGAAAGCGAAATACTCATCATCTGTTTTCTGGGAGCCTGTTCAGGGGTTTCCCATTTGGAAAAATCCACGTCATATCCTTCTGCAGCCAGTTGACAGAGGGTTTGTGCAAGATCAGCGATTCCCGATTTTTTTCCGGAAGAGTTATCCAGGGCGATGGGAGAAATCTCTTTTCCTTTTAAAATAGCCTTTACCAGTCCGGTCAGAACCGGCTTGGGCCCGACCTCGACAAAAGACCGAACGCCATATTCATAAAGGTTTTCAATCTCTTTTACAAAATTAACCGGATTGAGAAGTTGTTCGCCAAGCAGTTTTGCAACTTTTTTTGGATCATCCGGATAAGGCATTCCGGTTGTGTTTGCATAAACCGGTATGGTTGATGAATGAATTTCTACAGAGTTGACAGCCTCCTGAAACGGTTTGGCAGCTTCTTGAACATGCCTGCTGTGAAAAGCAGCGGCTACGGGAAGCGGAACAGCGCGGTAATTTTTTTCTTTGCATATCTTTGCGGCCTGCTCAATCGCTTCCATGCTGCCGGATAAAACGCCCTGCTGGGGCGCATTCCGATTTGCAAGGACGACATCCAGCTTATGCTCCGAAAGCATGGCATCGATATCAGCAAGAGCCGCCTTGACCGCCAGCATGGTTGAATCTCCCTGTCCTGCGGCAGCCATATATTTCCCCCGTTTTACGGAAAGAGAGATCAGGTCATCTTCATTGATCATTCCGGAGGCATATAGTGCCGGCAGTTCACCGTAACTGTGCCCGCAGACAGCATCCGGTTTAAGCCCGAAGTATTCCAGTATTTTCAGCATCCCCAGGCTGACCGCACCGATTGCCGGCTGGGCGATATCCGTTGCCCGCAGCTTTTCTTCGTTTTCCGTTTTATCGGATTGGGGGAGAGGGAAGATTCGATCGCTGAGCCGGGTCTGTTTTTCGTTCCATTCTTTTCGATGGGTTTGATTGACTTTTTCCAGTGCTTCAGAAGCCATCGGAAAAATGGAGATCAGATCTTTTCCCATTTCCGGATATTGGCTGCCCTGACCCGGAAACAGAAAGGCGAGCTTGCCTTTTCCGGCTTGTCCATTAAAATAGATGTTATTTACGGTAACTTTTTCAACATCCGGTTTCTCAATTGCTTCAATGGCCTGGTTCACGGTTGTAAGAGAAGACCGGTTCTGGTTATCATGTTCTTCGGAACGTTCAAGGACAAGTAGGAGGCGGAAGTTTTCTTTTACGGAAAATGTGCAATTCAGACCAGAAGTCATCCGGATGACTGCTTCAAAAGATGTGCTTTTTTCAATATCCTGTTTCAGGGTTGACAGTTTGTTCAATAGATCTTTCTTCTGCATTGCGGACATTGCGGCAATCGCGATTTTGCCATCCCAGGAAATGAATTGTTTTTCAGGGGTGTATTCCTCCAGAACCATATGGTAATTGCTTCCGCCAAATCCAAAGGCACTGACACCGGAACGGCGGGGATGGTTTTCTCTGGCAATCCATGGACGTGATTGTGAATTCAGATAAAACAGTGTGTCCTGAATATTCAGTTTCGGATCCGGAGTTTCTGCTTTCAGGGTTGCGGGAAGTACTTTATGATACAAGGCAAGGGTCGCTTTTATCAGGCCTGCCGCGCCGGCTGCTGCTTTGGTATGACCGATGTTTGACTTGACCGAGCCGAGTGCACAGGGATCTCCTTTTATTTCTGCATTACAGAACACATCTTTTAATGCCGAAAATTCAACTGCATCACCAACCCGGGTTCCGGTTCCATGTGCTTCGACCAGCTCCACGGTACCGGGATCAATTGCTGCATCCTGATAAGCCATGCGTAAGGCCTTGGCCTGGCCGACTGCATTGGGTGCATAGATACTCTGGGATTTTCCGTCACTGGAAGAACCGATTGCTTTGATGACCGCATAAATGCGATCACCGTCTTTTTCCGCATCTTCAAGCCTTTTCATGACCAGTATTCCAATACCTTCTCCAAGAACTGTGCCATCTGCATTCACGGAAAACGGCATGGCATCACTGCTGTGGGAAAGAACCCCTGTCTGTGAAAAACACATATGCATGAAAATGTCGTTTAATGTATCCACACCGCCTGTTACCGTCATGTCGGATCTGCCGGTTATCAGCTCCAGGATTGCGAGGTTTATGGCGCCCATGGAACTTGCGCAAGCTGCATCCACGACACAGTTTGTGCCACCCAGATCAAGACGGTTGGTGATTCTGCCTGCAATTACATTCCCGAGAAGCCCGGGGAATGAATTTTCCTGCCAGGGGACATATGCGTTTGAAATTCTTTCCATGACTTCTTCCGCCAGATCCGCATCAATTCCGGAATCCAGAAGGGCTTTTCGCCAGATCGGATGCCCGAGTCTTGCGCCAAGGGGAATGACCAGTTCTTGTGTTCCGGTCGCACCCAGGATTACACTGGTTTTATCCCGGTTGAATTTTCTGCCCATGCCGTACCCGGCATCTTCAAGTGCTTTTTTGGCAACTACCAGGCTCAATAATTGTGAAGTGTCTGTTGCTTCAAGTGTTTTAGGAGGAATTCCAAATTCTGCCGGATCATATGAAACCGGGGGAAGAAATCCGCCTTTTTTACAATAAGTATGGTCCGGATGTTTGGGATTTGAATGATAATAGTCCTGGACAGACCAATGGGTTTTGGGAACGTCCGTAATCCCGTCTTCGCCGTTGAATAAAACTCTCCAGAATTCTTTCAGATCTGAAGCCTTGGGAAACATGCATCCCATACCGATAATTGCAATGGATTGGTTTTTAATTTTTTGAATGCTCATTTTTTGATCATCATACCTTAGGTTGTTTTTTGTTTTTGGAACGAACAATCATTTGCCTGCTGTTTTCCGTTATCAAATTAAGGGTTGATTAATTTCCGGATCTCTTCATACGGTAATGGGTCAAATTTACAAAAACTGTCTTGTATCCGGATACCCTGGTTTCGAAACCAGTTGATCCGGGTAACGACGGATGCTCCGAGAAGTATGTTCATTGCAACCGTCACTGTTTTTCGATTTTCCGGTTTTTCAAGAAATGATCCTTTGACCCATTCATTGAAAGCGCCGATACACGGTCCGCACCAGATCTGATAATCGATTTTTCGGGAGGGATCGCCGGAAACAGCCCAGTTGGAGGAACGCCCCAGATAGGAACGGAACACAAGGGCCATTTTGTGTTTGGGTTCAGTCTCGGCCCTGGTGATTTGTCTGGGGTCACGAACCGTAAAAAAGGCCTTGGTCTTTTCCCATTCTTCCTCAAAACTGGATCGGAAATAATCTTTTTCCAGGGCTGTCCGATCTTTTTCCGGAATCTCTTCAAATCGTTCATATCGGCTATACAGATCATATAATTTGGATGCCCGTACGGGAAACATGGTTCCGCGTTTCAGAACCTGAACCTTGACACCCATCTGAAACATGTCCGCAGAAGGGGCCATGGTGACATCTGCCTGACCGGCTTCGGCAAGCATGCTCCGAACGATTTCTGAAGTACCGGATTCAACACAGGATTGATTTACCGTTCCGGTTAATACATACGCTGCTCCCATTGCGAATGCCGCAGCAGTAGATTCCGGTGTTGCAATACCGCCTCCGAGTCCGACAAACAGGGGGGTTGGATAGTTGTACTCTTTGGCCATCTGGTTTTTTAAGGATAGAATTGTCGGGAGAAGCGATATTGCAGGACGATTATCCGTATGTCCTCCGGAGTCCGCTTCTGCAGTCATGGTGTCAGCTATTGGAACAAATTGAGCCAGTTCCGCTTCCTCCTCGGTGATCATGTTTTTTGAAATCAGTTGTTTAACAATTTTTTCTGGCGGCGGCGAGAAAAATTGCCGGGCAACCTCGATCCGGGAAATTTTTGCAACAATCCTGTTTGGACAAATAATATTGCCATGGATATCCCGATGGATTCCTTTGATACGATAATATATAAGAGGAAGGGTGAGCCTCAGGTATGCTGCTGCACTGATCAGACGGATACCCCGGTCAAGGTAAAGCTGGACCGTTGCGGATTCAAGTTCAGGATCATTGGGGCTGTGGATCAGGTTGATTCCAAATGGTTTGTCTCCCATGCTTTTTTGTAACTGGTAGATTGCGTTGTCGATCTGTTCAATGGAAAGACCGCCTGAACCAAAAAAACCGATCATCCCTGCATTCCCGGCTGCCTGGACCATTTCCACGGATGAAATACCATTGGCCATTTCTCCGGCGATATACGCATAGCGAAGATGAAAAGATTTTCTGAACTGTGGGTCTCCAAGCTTGGACGGAGCCAGGGAAGGCACATATGCATGAAGAGGATAACACCCATCCCCTGTTTGAATTCCATTTCCAATAAATGCTGTGCCGCTTTGAGCAATGCAAAGCTTTCTGTTTTGTTCCATCAGAAAAATAGGTTTGGTAACTTGCAGAATTGCATTTTTCAATGCCTGATCACCATGCTCCGGTTCCTGATCCTGTTTTTTCCACCAGCCGATTTGATTTTGATTCATCGTTTCTGTCCTATGGTTATACTCCATTCATGAAAGGTGTGGATATGCAGTTCTTTTTTTTCATAACCCTTACATATTTTATCAAAAATTATAAAAAAATGACCATGTGGTCATATAACCCGAATCCTCAGATAAAAGCAAGTTTTTTTATGCATCGTAAAGAGTGGAAAAAAACAGATCCATGATCCAATTGCAGTTTTTTTGAATTTTTTAAATAAGAAAAGCAAAGAGAATGTAAAAACATGATTGCAATTTGACAAACAATCCTATATTATAGGACTCATATTAAATATCGTAACTTTCATCTGTCTTCTAATTCAAGTCATGACGGTATTTACATTTAATTACATATGATTAAGAAGAAATCCCTTAGGTTTACCTGCTCTGGTAACAATCCGACAAACAGCAGACCTTAATGTGTATCAACTGAATAATTGACTTTCCATTGATCAGAAAATTGTTTTGAACAACAGACAAAGGAAAATCATCCATGTCAAGGATTTTGATTGTAGATGATGACAAAATTATGAACGACGCGCTGTCACGCGCCATTCAGCGAACCGGACATGAAGTTGAATGCAGAGGAAGCATCAAGGAAGGTCTCGAAGAGGTCAATGCAAATCATTATGATGTTGTATATCTGGATGTAAGGATGCCTGACGGTGATGGATTGGAAAGCCTTTCGAAATTCAGGAAATCGCCTTCTGCTCCGGAAATCATCATTATGACAGGTTACGCCAACTCTAAGGGCGCGGAGATGGCTATCAAAAGCGGGGCCTGGGATTATGTGAAAAAACCTTCGTCCATTAAGGAGATGACACTCCCTTTATTACGTGTCCTGCAATATCGAAAAAACAAAGTAGTATCAGAGAAATCGGTTGCTTTGAATCTGGATGGAATAGTCTGTTCAAGTCCTGCAATCAAGGAGTGCATCGATGTCGTCGCTAGAGCTGCAAACTGCGATGCCAATGTATTGATTACGGGTGAAACCGGTACAGGCAAAGAGTTATTTGCCTGGGCGATCCATAAAAACAGTGCCAGAGCCGATAAGAATTTTGTTGTGGTGGACTGTACAGTGCTGCCGGAAACACTTGTTGAAAGTTTGTTGTTCGGGCATGAAAAAGGGGCTTTTACCGGGGCAAATTCATCAAAAGAGGGATTGATCAAGCAAGCGGACGGCGGAACCGTATTTCTGGATGAGGTCGGAGAGTTACCTCTGAGTGTACAGAAAAGATTTTTACGTGTGCTCCAGGAACACCATTTCAGGCCGGTTGGCGGGAAATCAGAGATCTACAGCAATTTTCGTTTGATTGCTGCAACTAACCGGAATCTTGAGGCCATGGTCGAAAAAAATCATTTTCGAAAAGATCTTATCTATCGGTTAAAATCCCTGCACCTCGCCCTTCCGCCATTAACCAAAAGGAAAGAGGATGTTCGGGAACTGTTGACACATTATCTGGCCAAATTGTGTGAGAACAACAATATCGCAATCAAAGGATATTCTCCTGAGTTTTTTGAGGCACTCATCTCTTATGACTGGCCGGGTAATGTCCGGGAGTTTATCAACACTTTAGAAAGTGTCGTTGCAGAAGCACTGGATTCTCCCATACTGGTTCCATACCATCTTCCGGTAAACATCCGGATTTGTGCTACCCAGGCCTCGATTGGCGATAGTCAAAAACCAGGCAAATACACCGCGTCTTATGAAAACATATCATCAACCCTGCTTCCGACTTTAAAGGGATACCGGGAAAACGGGTTAGCCGCTCTTGAAAAGGAGTACCTTGAGAAGTTGCTTGCAACCTCAAAGGGAAATGTCAAGCAGGCTTGCCAGATCTCCGATTTATCCCGCTCTCGTCTGTATGGATTGATGAAAAAGTATGATATTCTAAGGAAGTAATCGTAAACCTCTGTTGCAGCATTCATGACATTTCAATTGTCCTTTTTTATAGGACTTCAATCCTATGAATTAAGACAGGTCTGATTTTTTTTTATTTATCAATCGGGATATTGAAGACCTGCGAAATTCATATCTCTCTGTATTCACGCAAAAAAGTTTTTTTTCGGAAGAATAATAATATTGGCTTGAATTTTGAACTAAGAACCTGCAGAAAGAGCAGACAATCATTTTTCCGTGAAGCGCTGAAATTTTTCTCTGAATTTGAAGGAGGTTATGACATGAGTTCAAAATTTAGGATTTCAAAACAACGGCAGAAAGACAACCTTCATCTACGATTAGCAGGCGATTTCAATGATATTTCGATTTGTGAACTTTTAGATGTACTGAAGGATAATTGTATTGGCACCAATCAGGTGTTTATCCATACAGACAATTTGGAAAATGTTTCAATATCCGGAATTGGACGTGATGTTTTTAAACGGAATTTGCATAATCTAAGCTCCAGTTCAATCAATATTCGATTCCCTGAAATGAGTGGAAATCCTTTTGGACCAGTAGCACTTTAAAGGTATTCTTACAGCTATTTATAGAATTGAATATCTTTATTTTTGCCATGAAATAGTATTTGACAAGACTTGATTTGATAAGTTATAGTAATAACTACTATACCAGATGGTTCATGGTTTATTTCAACATGATTCCGAAAATCCGGTCAAATCAGCAGTCTCGGAGATACGGAACAAAATGGCAAAAAGGAGAAATAGTCTTGGCAAACGGAATAGTGAAATGGTTCAGTAATAAAAAAGGTTTTGGATTCATTGAACAGGAACAGGGCGGTGATATTTTTGTTCACCACAGTGCAATTAAAATGGATGGTTTTAAAACTTTATCCGAAGGTGAGCGTGTAACATTCGAAGTTGAAGAAACAGATAAAGGACCTGCTGCGAAAAATGTCCAGAAAGGATAGACCTCTGCTTTTCGGACAAGTTTCGCCTATATAAACAGGTTTTAAAAAACGAACGCAGATAAAAATGCGGCAAAAGGCTTCTCAAATCGTTGAGAAGCCTTTTTCATTTCATGGCTGTTGTTATCCTTGACGATAGATGGATTATAAAATATTGTACCTACTCTGGATGAAAGCCGATCATAAAAACCATGTGTTTATTCAGCAGCGGTTTTGGGAGGATTTCTGATAAAACCGGAATGGAAATGGATAAGCATGTTCACTATAATCAAGGAGAGACAGAATGAAGAAAACGGTTATTCAAGGCACAGGACGATATCTACCTGAATGGCTGGTGACAAACGACGACCTATCCAAAATGATGGATACCTCGGATGAATGGATCAGACAGCGAACCGGCATTGAGCAGCGATACTGGGTTCCGGAACATCTTGAGATCGGACCCTCGGATCTGGGTGCGGAAGCAGCTTGGATCGCACTAGAGAAAGCCGGATGGAAGCCCGATGATATTGATCTGATTATTTTTGCAACCCTGAGTCCGGATCTGTTTTTTCCGGGATCAGGATGCCTTCTACAACACAAGCTCGGTTTGACCACCACCCCGGCTCTGGATATCCGTCAGCAATGTTCCGGCTTTTTCTATGGTCTTGCGACAGCCGATGCATTTATTAAAAGCGGCCAGGCCAACCGGGTTTTGTTTGTGGGTGCTGAAATTCATAGCCGCGGCCTTGATAAAACCTCGGAGGGACGGGATGTAACGGTTATTTTCGGAGATGGCGGGGGAGCGATCTGCCTGGAAGGTGTTGAAACCGATGAATCTGTCGGTATCCTTGCGTCAGCCCTTCATGCCCAGGGTGAATTTGCACGCAATCTGATGATCGAGGCACCTACATTCCGCCATTCTCCTTACATTGATGAAGAATTGTTACGGCAGGGAAGGCATTGGCCGAAAATGGATGGGCGCGCCGTGTTTAAGCATGCTGTGAAACGGCTGCCGGAAGTCGCAGCAGAGGTTCTTGAAAAAGCAGGTCTGAAAATTCAGGATATTGATCTGGTAATTCCCCATCAGGCCAATCTACGCATAAACCAGGCTTTTATGAAGGCAATGGAAATTGATCCGGAAAAACTGGTCAGCAACATTCATAAATACGGCAACACAACCGCTGCCAGCATACCCATTGCCCTGGATGAGACCATTGAAGACGGCCGCATTAAAAAAGGAGATACGATTCTGTTTCTCGGACTGGGAGCAGGATTGACCTGGGGAAGTATTTTGTATCGATTCTGATCATTCCTGGAGAAGAATGAATGTTTGATTTCATCAAAACCAGCCTGGGGACAAAGATTGCGCTGACTATCAGTATCTTCCTTGTTGTTATGGTTATATCGGGAGCAGGCTTTATTTATGTGGTTCAAGCTGCACGAATTGATGAACAGTTTATCTCCAAAGTAAAAAATCTATCCGGAATCGGTTCGCAAGTTATTGGCCGGGTAATTGAAAATGCTATTGAAAAAGGTGCTTTTTCAGAAGAAAACGCCTTTGATAATCAGTATGAACAGATTCCGGGGTTTGTCCCCCCGAAATATACCACACGATATGATTCCTATTTTGACAAGGAGATTTTAAGATTTCAGGATGAGTTTCTGAAAGATCCGGCCATACTTTATGCAATCGCCATCGATGCCAACGGCTATGTCCCGACACACAACAGCCGGTTTCAAAAGGATTACACAGGCGACAATCAAAAGGACTACTACGGAAATCGAACCAAACGGATCTTCAATGATCCGGTCACGGTCAAGGCTATCCAGAACCGGCAGGAAGTATCCATACAGCTTTATCAATTCGATTCCAGGATAGATGCATGGGACATCTCTTCTCCTGTTTTTGTAAACGGAAAACATTGGGGATGTTTTTCCATTGGTTATCAAGCCCAGGAACCTGGTAACGTCAAATTGAGCCTGTTCCGGTTGCTGTTTGCAGGATCGGTTCTATTCCTCGGGATATCCATCAGTGCAGTTTATTTTATTGTGAAACAATCTTTACAACCGCTGATTGAGTTTACACAAACAGCAACCCATCTGGCGGATGGTGATATGGAACGAAAAATCAAATCCAGACGGAAAGATGAAATCGGTCAGATTGCCGATGCCCTGGAACGTCTCCGTGTAAGCATGAAAGCAGCCATGGATCGGCTTGTGCGTAAACCAGACCGGTCCAGCCTTTCCTCTCCTCAGCAAAGCAGGTCCGAATCGCTGTTTAAATGATTCATGTAAATTTCTTCGGAATCACTCCTGACGGCAATTCCTGATTCTTATAAAAACATACAGGAAAAATACTCCGAACAGAAAATCATTGGCACCATATACCGAATAGAAAAACCCGGTAAGAAGATCTCTGGAATAATTGAATCCATTTCTCTTTTAGAACATGAAAGTGATGATTCATGGCGGTGATTCCTTATTATTTTTCGATAACCCATGTACGCAAAAGGTCATAGAGTTTTTCCCGTTTCAATGGCTTTGTGATATGGTCGTTCATGCCCGCAGACAGGCAGGCTTCACGGTCTTCTTCTCGTGCGTGAGCGGTTAGGGCAACGATTGGGATTTCCGTGCAGCCTTTATCCCGGATAACCTTGGTTGCAGTGATTCCGTCCATTTCCGGCATCTGGATATCCATGAGGACGAGATGATATGCGTTTGAATTTTTCAGTATTTCATCCACAGCTTCTTTACCATTGTTAGCGGTTTCCACATGGTAACCGGCTTTTTGAATCATGAGTTTAGCAATTTTCTGATTCATGGGGTTGTCTTCCACCAGAAGGATATTCAAAGAGTGTTTGATTTCCTCCCGTATGGAATATTGATTGGCAACTTTCGATAGTAAAGGAGTTTCATTTTTTGAACCAATGACTTTTTCGAGCATTAACAACAAACGATCCCTGCGAATCGGTTTATTCAGAAACCCGTCAAACCCTGATTCCATACAATCCTTGCTGTGCAGAGCGGAAGATACCACGATTAGGGGCAATCTCTGGTTATCGGAGATGATATCCTGTTCCCTAGACGCAATGGATCGAATTTTCTGTGCAATCGAAAACAGATCCTTTTCCTGTCTTTTTATATTGACGATGCATGCATCAATGGGGTGATTTTCTGCAATACCCAGGTTTAATTTTAATTGTATTTCTCCAATATTGGATAATTTGATTATGGTCATTTCAGCAGATGATAACATATGGGCTAGAAATTCCTGGCTGTTCTGGTTATCGTCGATGATCAGTATTGTTTTCCCTTTCAAAGAGGTTGTTTTAACCCGGGGTGTTGGTTTGACTCTGGTTTTCCCGAACCAGGCTGAAAATAGGAATGTGCTGCCAAGATTATGTTTGCTTTCCACCTGAATGTCACCCTCCATTTTTTTTGCAACCTCTTTGCATATGGAAAGTCCCAGACCTGTGCCTCCGAATTCCCTTGTAAAAGATCCGTCTGCCTGGAAAAAAGGTTCAAATATCCGGTTGAGAAATTCAGTAGGGATTCCAATTCCAGTATCCTGAATCGAGACAATGATTTTAATTTTATCCGTGGTTTGTTCGGCGACGCGGAGGCTGATGCGGATTTCTCCGGAGCGTGTAAATTTTAAAGCATTACCTAAGAGTTTGCAGATAACCTGTCGATATCTGTTGGGGTCTCCGGTTACAATCACAGGAAGGTCTTCATCAATATGGCAAAATAGTTCGATGGGTTTACGTTCAATCTTGGACTGAAAGAATTCACACACATCATAGGCAAGGAGTTCGGGATCAAAATCAATCTGTTGAAATTCCAGGTCGGCGGATTCCATTTTTGAAAAATCAAGAATATCATTAATTATGGCCAGGAGATCTTCGCTACTTGTTTTTATATGATGAATATATTCTTTTTGAGCAGCGTCGACTGAGGTATCCAGAAGCATTTCTGTGAATCCGGTTACACCGTTCAGAGGTGTCCTGAGTTCATGGCTGATATTGTTCAAGAATTGGGTTTTTGCCTGGTTCGCTGCTTCTGCTACCTGAAGTTCCTTTGTGCGTTCATTTACAATAGATTCGATGAGCGATGTTCTTATCCGGATATTGATTTTCATGGCTATGGTAATAAAAGCTGCGATCAGGTTTATTGTTATCAAAACCGACACAGAGACAAACCATGCTGCAGTTTTTCCTTTATTCATAATGGCTCTTGGCACTTCAGCCCGAAGTAGGAGGGCCGGAGTGCCTGCCATATCGCGCAATACCGTGTATATATGAAGAAGGCTGTCACTTTGAATGACGATTTCAAATGGGGATCCATGCAATTTGACCGCAATATCTTTTTCTTCGGGTGTTAATGGGTCATGGTTGAGGTCTTTCAGGGAAAAATCCACACGGGTTTTTTCGATCAGGTTTTTGATCATCTCCTTTTTTATAAATCTTCACATGATCAAAAAACCCATGGAAGGACCTTCACCAGAGCTTTTAAGTATAGTAAGTGACGTGATAAACATCGGCCCTTTATTCGTGATTAGGATTCCGGATCGATCATGGCTATCCTTACTCTGTTTCAGCAGATGGTGATTTTTTTGTAATATCTTATCCGGGAATTCTGCCATGTTTATTTTTCCGTTCCGGGATGAGTCATAGGCTTCCCCCCAGATAACGTTTCCATGTAAAGAAACAACGTAGATCAGGTTAATGCCGCTGGCACTTTCGAGTGTATTCATATGAAAATTGGATTCAATATATTCCGGATTCCGATCCTGCACAAAACGATAGGTGTCATCCCACACGGCCCAGTCTCCTGCAATCAATGCCAGATGACGGATCTCTCCCTGGATGGTATCTACGCAGCGATTCAGATTTTTTTTAGCCTCATCATTTTCCAGAGAAGCAAAACTGGGCAGGATCACAAGGTTTTGCAGCCCGTAGTTTCCGGCAGCATAGAGGATCGCGATGATCGGTAAAAGCAAAAGCCATTTGAGTTTTTGTTTTATTGTCATTTTTTTTCAGTCACAATTATTTTTCGATAACCCATGTACGCAAAAGGTCATAGAGTTTTTCAGTTCCAGCATCCCCTGAATGATTCTGGGATTGGGTTGATTCGATGGTTTGTATTCACACCCGAGAATTCCAGCAATCAGAAGTATACAAACAACCGTAAACCGATTATTTCTAAGGAAATAACCATTCATGGTATATCATCAGTATGGGTTAATAATTATTATGCAGAGAAAAGTGGGAAAAGAGATATTATATGCCGGTAATTTACCATATTTTTCAAACTTTGCATACCTTTAATTCAATCCGGTGTCTCACTTTTTCCATCCAGAAGATCAATGGATGGTTTTCCGGTGATTTCACACAGGATTTCACTGGCAACCGGAGGGCATCCTTTAATAAATGTTCTGTTTTTTCCGATATTGGCCGTGCAGTTGCCGATACAGATGGTGTTTTCCGGAATGGTTTCATGACCCTTGCCGATGGCAAATTGGATCAGCTCGTCTTTTGGAAAATAGTCCAGAATGAATTTCCGGTACCGTTTTAAAAAAAGCAGCAGGGTGGACTGACAGGCACTGCATGAATTTTGATCATACACTTTTACATTGGGAAATTCGATGGACAGGTTTTCCGGCGGAGGCAGAAACGGAGTGATCCAATCCTCCCAGCTTTCCGGAAAAACCTGAATCTGAGAAAGATCAATGACCCCGAATCCGCGTTCCGCTCCCATGGAAAGATGGGGGATCTTTTCTGCGGTCGCGCCCATCAGCCGGCAGGTGACCGCATCCACTGCAAAGGGGTCCAGACCGGCCAGGACAACGCCCAATGGTCTGGCTTTTCCTGCGCTGGGCCCCAGACCTTCCATACCCACGGTTCCGTCAATGATGGAAAGGTGAGGGCGGAGAACCCCGGACATGTCCGCAATGGCGATATTGATCGGTTTTTCCTCATTGCCTGAAACCGGTGGCAGCATGTGCAGATCCACCTTGCTGCGCCGCCAAAGGCATCCTTTCATGTTTTTGATGGACAGGGACACGCCGGTGTGCATGTGCATTTTCATTACCGGTATGGACACCAGAAAATCAAACTTGAAAATTTGATTACAGGCTTTAAATCCTTTTACCGCAATTCCATCCGGCGCAGGCAGATCCACATACTTCCCCTCATTCAGGTCGATCAGGGTGCACTTCCGCTTGTCAGCAACTTCGGTAATCCCGGAGGCATCAAAGGCCTTCATGGTATCCACGCCTACAATGGGGCTTTCGCCGATCGCTACATCCGCACCGATTTCCATAAACCAATCAATTGCCGCGGCTACAACCCTGGAATCCGTGATAATACCTTGTCCCCGTGGGGCGATCCGTCCCACATTGGGTTTGAGCAGAACCCGTTTGTTGTTCAGAAAGGACAGGTCGATCCGATTCAGTACCGCCAATGTGTTTTCGTAAGGGTCATCACCTTTTGCAACATGAACCTTTTGGTCCACTGGAAATTTTTGGGAGAACAGGATGGTCATGATCAGGATATCACCTTTTGTCGCAGCAGATGATCTGCAAGCACCAGATTGACCATGGCCTCACACACCACATTGATCCTCGGGATGGCGGAAATATCATGCCTTCCTCTGGTTGAAATGATTCTCGGATGGTTGGAGGTGTCGATGGTTGTCTGCTCCCGGGTGATGGAGGGGATCGGCTTTACTGCAACCCGGATCACGATATGATCGCCATTGGAAATCCCGGCCAGGATTCCACCGCTATGGTTGGTCTGAAATCCATCCGGAAGGATCGGGTCGTTGTTTTCCGACCCCAGCATCCTGGCTGCCTGAAACCCGGCACCGATCTCCACACCTTTTACCGCGCCGATGCTCATGAGCGCTCCGGCCAGTTGGGCATCCAGCTTGTCAAACACCGGTTCCCCGAGTCCTTTTGGTACATTTTGGGCAAGGATCTCTACAACTCCGCCAAGGGAATCACCCTGCTTCCGAACCTCGGTAACCCGCTGCTCCATCTTTTGCGCTGCTTCTGCATCCGGGCATAAAAATATGTTGTCTGCGATCTGATCCAGATTCCGCTGTTCGGCTTGAATACCACCCAATTCAATGGTATAGGCCATGACCTGAATGCGGCTCTGCTCCAGCAGTACACCGGCAACCGCACCCGAGGCAACCCTGGCAACAGTCTCCCTTGCAGATGCGCGGCCACCGCCCCGGTAATCCCGTATTCCGTATTTTGCCTGATAGGTTATATCTCCGTGTCCGGGACGATACAGATCGGCGATTTTGCTGTAAGCAGACGAATCCGCATCCTGGTTGTTTACAATGATGGTAATCGGTGTGCCTGTGGTTTTGTTTTCAAAGACCCCGGACAGAATCATCGCCTGATCCGGTTCTTTCCTAGAAGTGCTGGTAATGGAACCACCTGGTTTTCTCCGGTCCAGCATCTTCTGGATCATGGAAGCATCAAGGGGTATCCGGGGAGGGCAGCCGTCAATGGTCACGCCCACGGATTTTCCATGGGATTCACCCCAGGTGGTGATCTGAAACAGTTTTCCAAATGTGTTGCCGGACATCTTTTCTCCTTATACCTTCACTCTATCTTGGATCAGATCACAGATCTCCTCAATTATCATTCCGTCCGTATCAATGGAAAAATCCATGGCCCCTTCATAAATCGGATTCCGGAAGTTCAGGGTTTCTTCGATTTCATCAAAGATTCCTTTGTCTGTCAATGCCGGTCTGCTGTTTCCGGTACTTTTATCATTGGCCATTCTCCGGGCAATGGTTTCCGGCCTGGCTTTGAGCCAGATCACTTTACCCGTGGTTCTCATGATGCCGACATTCTCCGGGTCCAGAACAGCTCCGCCGCCGGTTGCAATCACATGATGATTCAGGCGGCTGAGTTTACGGATGACTTCTTTTTCAATGCTTCGGAAGGAATTCCATCCTTCCTTTTCCACAATCTCAGAAATCGGCCGTTTCTGTTCCTTCACCAATTCAACATCCGAGTCCAGCATTGGCCATGAAATCTTCCGGGAAAGAAGTTCTCCCACCGTTGTTTTCCCTGTGCATCGGTATCCGATCAGATAAATATTCATGACGGGTACAATCCTCCAAATACAACCCAATAGTTGGGAAATGATTTCCGGACGCATTTTTCATCCTGTATGACAATTTCAGGCACCTTCAGTCCGGCAATGGAAAAACTCATGGCCATGCGGTGATCGTCATAGGTTTGAATTAAAGCTCCGTGGGGTTTTCCACCAATAATCTCAAGGCCGCTGTCACTGGCCAAGGCCTTTATTCCCATCCGGTTCAGCTCAGCAGCAACACAACCCAGACGGTCGCTCTCTTTTTCTTTCAGATGGGCCACATTGGTGATGCGGGTGGTTCCTCTGGCAAAAGCTGCCACAACCGCCAGGGTCGGAACAATATCCGGCATATCGGACATGTCCACCTCGACGGCAGACAGCTTTCCGCCCGTAATCGTTATCCCGTCCGGTTCATGCTGAACCGTGCATCCCATTTTTTTAAGCACCTCGTAAAACCGGACATCTCCCTGTCTGGATGTTTTTGTTATTCCGTTTACCTTGATACTGGCGCCGGTTACTGCCGCTGCTCCCCAGAAGTAGCTGGCCTGGGAACAATCCGGTTCAACCGCATACTGCCCGGATCGGTAGGTCTGGCCTCCAGGGATATGATAATATGTATGACCTTTGCTGGTAACTTCGATGCCAAGCCGGTTCAGGATATCCACGGTCATGTCGATATAGGGTTTGGATACCGGACCTTGGGTGATATTGATGGTCAGTCCTTTTTCCAGGCAGGGAGCCATTAGAAGAAGGGAAGAAAGGTACTGACTGCTGACATGGCATTTCAGGTCAACAGTGGTTCCGGTAATGTTTCCTCCTGTAATCTGAACCGGTGGGCAGTTGTTCTGGTTCACGGATACAGCCCGGACCCCGATCTGGTTTAATCCGTCCAAAAGATCGCCAATAGGGCGTTCACCCATTCGTGGGGTTCCGGTAAGGGTGTAACTTCCCTGACCCAGGGCGCAGATTCCGGTCAGGAGTCTCATGGAGGTTCCGGAATTCGCAAGGTAAATGGAATTATCACACGGTTTGAACGTACCTCCCAGTCCGGTTATTTCGATTTCATCTCCGGAATCCTTTACCGGAATTCCCATCTGTTTAAGGGCTGCCAGGGTGAGAAGGGTATCCTCGCTTCTCAGCATATTTTCGATCCTGCATGTTCCATTAGAAAGCGCAGCCGCAATCAGCAGCCGGTGGGTATAACTCTTTGACCCCGGAACTGTGACAGCAGTATTTTTGATTTTTTCTGTTCGGATTGTAATCATCTTCTTTTTATTCTCCAAGAGCCTTGAGCACAACGTTCCGCATGATATCCACCGGAGCCTTTTTCCCGGTCCACATCTCAAACTGGGCCACACCCTGGTAGACAAACATAGAAACTCCGTCCACAATCGTACATCCGATTTTTACGGATTCTGTTAGCAGTCTGGTATGCAATGGATTATAGATGATGTCCATCACCACCCGGTTCGGTTTCAGGTCTTTCCGGTCGACCGGCATCTTGTGTACCTCAGGAGACATACCCACAGGCGTAGCATGAATCAGGATATCATAGTCAAATCGGCCGAATTCGGAAAGGGGATAGCAGGGGACAGAGAGATCCTTTGACAACCGGGCTCCTTCATCCTCCAGAATGTTGAGGATCGTCAGTTTTCCGCCATGGGCCAGAATCCCGAACCCGATGGCCCGTGCCGCACCTCCGGCTCCAATCATCACGACATTTTTTCCATGGATCTTTGTTTTTTCTAGAATAGCATGGATTGCTCCCAGACAGTCGGTATTGTATCCATACAGTTTTCCATCCTGGTTCACTACGGTATTGACAGCACCGATTTTTATCGCCATGTCATCGATCTCATCCAGGAGATTCATGACAGCAACCTTATGGGGTATGGTCACACTCAGACCTTTTATTCCAAGTCCTCGTACACCAGCAATGGCGGATTCAAGATCCGTAACAAGAAAGGCAAGATAGGCTCCGTTATAGCCGGTTTCCATAAACGCACGGTTATGCATCACCGGACTCAGGCTGTGTTCAATGGGATTTCCGATCACGCCATATAATGAGGTTTTTGTATTAAGGTTCATTGAGTATTCCTTATTAGTTACATTAACAATTAGCCATTAACAATTGATTATTGATTATTTTTTTAATTTAACACGGATGTTAATAATTAATGGTTAATGGGATGAAGTCTCCTTGAGACCTTTCACACTCCAAAGGACTTCGAATACGACCCCAGCACCTTCAAGAACAAACACTGCTCCTTCATTCTTGCAATGGTCTCTTGTACTTTTTTATCCTCCAGGTGTCCTTCCAGATCCACGAAGAAAAAATAACTCCAGTTCTCATGCTTGCTGGGCCTGGATTCCAGTTTCATCATGTTGAGCTGTGCCTCGGCAATGGGTGCAAGGCTTTTGTACAAAGATCCCGGCACATGGGCGGCGGCAAACATCAGGGAGGTTTTGTCGTTTCCTGTTGGAGGCATCTCTTTTTTTCCAATCACCAGAAAGCGGGTGGTGTTGTTGGAATGATCCTCGATCCTGGATGCCACTACATTCAGATTGTAAATCCTGGCGGCCTCGGTGCTGGCAATGGCTGCGGCATGATACATATCTCCCACTTTCTGGGCGGCAAACGAGGTGCTGCTGCATTCCTCCAGCCTTGCATTGGGAAGGTTTTTCCGGAGCCATACCCGGCACTGGGCAATGGGCTGGGGATGGGAATACACCACCTTGATATCCTCAAGCTTTCCGCTCTTGGACAGCAGATCATGGGAAATGGTCTGGTATTTTTCCGCACAGATCTTCATGCTGGATTCAAAAAACAGATCCAGGGTGTAGTTGACAGAACCTTCAATGGAGTTTTCCACCGGAACCACGCCGAAATCGCACCGTTTTTTTTCCACCTCGATAAACACCTCCCGGATGCTGAGCTGGGGAAGGTAGGAAACAGAACTTCCAAAATGGCTCATGGCTGCAATATGGGTAAAGGTCGCTTCCGGGCCGAGATAGCTGATTTTCCGGGGTCGGTAGGCCTCTCTGGACAAACCGAAAATTTCATGAAACAGCAGGCGAAGACGATTCTGATCCAGCGGACCGGCGTTCTGAGCGGAAAGCCGGTGAATGGTTTTTTCTTCTTCTGAAAGCAGATGGATATCTGCATTGTCGTCGGTCTGTCGAAGCAGACCTATCTTTTCAGAAATCTCAAGCCGTTTGTTGATCAGTTCCAGAATCCGGTCATCAATAGCCCGGATCGAATCCATCAGGGGTTCACGGTGATCTGTCATCTTGTCCTCTGTTTATTTTTCCGTAATGGTTTCTTCAATCTTATGTCCAAAATGCCGCCCGCCCTGTTCCACTGCAGCCAGGATTTTATCTCCAGATTTCAAGGAAACCACGGATACCGGTTTTCCGGAAGGATCGGTCAGCCGGATGGTTTCCGCATTCTGGAGAATGGTGGTGGCTTCTTTTTCGCCTATTTTTGCCTTGAGCAGCATCATAGGACGTTTTTCAATCTTGAGCCGGCCAACAATTCCCACCGTGGTTTTTCCCTGATAATCCGTAATCAGGATCTGGTCTCCGGACTCCAGCTCCGATAGATATCGCGTTTTTCCTCCGGGGACACGGGTGTAGGCATGAACCGCACCTGCATTTACCCGAAACGGGCGAGGGGAGACATAAGGGTTGGAAACGCTTTCCGCATGAATCAGAAACAGCGCACCACTGCTGTTTCCTACCAGCATGCCTTCACCGGGATTCATGGAAGTGCAGGTATCCACGCATACCCGGTCACCCATGCCCACCGGCTTGACTTCGATGACTTCGGCAATTTCCAGCGGGGTTTTTTCTCCTTCCTCCCGAAGGTGGGAAAGACACTTCTTCAGTTCAAGTGGATCGGCTGTATGAAGCAGGAGATGGCTTACTCCGATCTCAAGGATTCCGCAAGCGGTTTCCGCCTCTTCCAGGCATTCCACCTGGGTAATGACATTGGCTCCTTTGGCAATCAGGTTTTCAAGCGGGATGATGGTCCAGTCCGTACACTGGAGAATCACCTGTTTGCTTTTGGTGAGCTTGACAATCTCCTCCTCGTCTTTCCCGCTGGTGATGGTAAAGAACACCACATCCTTGCCCGGCTTCAGGTCTCCATCTTCGGAAATGGTGGTGATCCGGCCCAGTTCTTTTACCTTATCCGAGTATCCCTTTGGAACCATGATCGCATCTGCGCCTCCTTCCAGGGCGGTTGTAACGAGATTTTTATCCCACGGGTCTACCTTTACCCATATCTTTCGCATTCTTTGTTTCCTCCGCGTTATATAAAGCGCCTTGATGGTGCACAACTATCTAAAATTGACAATTAATTATTAACAATTGATTATTTTTTTTTCAATTTTATTTGCCCCTTAAAATCTCCAGTCCCTCTTCAACAGTCCCGCCTTCATGAACAATATGGGAAATCGCCCGTACCATCCTGCTCGGGTCTTTATGCTGGAATACATTCCGGCCAATGGAAACACCGGCTCCGCCTGCATCAATGGAGCCTTTGACCATCTCCAGGATATCTTTATCAGAATCCATTTTTGCCCCGCCTGCAATCACCACGGGTATGGAACAGCCTTCCACCACTTCTCGGAAGGATTCCGGACTGCCGGTATAGGAAACCTTTACAATGTCCGCGCCTATCTCATCGCCGACCCTGGCCGCGTGCTTGATTACATCCACCCCATACTCATCCTTGATTTTGTCGCCCCTTGGATAGATCATGGCCAACAAAGGCATTCCCCAGGTTCGGGCTTCATAGCTGACCCGACCGAAATCCTGAAGCATCTCTTTTTCCTGACCATTGCCCAGGTTCACATGGATGGAAACCGCATCCGCACCCAGTTTCAGGGCTTCCTCAACCGAGCATACCAGTGTTTTGGCATGGGGATAAGGGGACAGGTTGGTGGAAGCGGACATATGAATGATCAGCCCGATATCATTGCCTCCCCGCCGATGCCCTTCGCCTACAAGTCCTTTATGTTCCACAATCGCGTTTGCCCCGCCTTCGGCAACCTTCTGCACCGCTTCCTTCATGTTGATCACACCCGGAATCGGCCCGACCGAAATCCCGTGATCCATAGGAACAATCACGGTTTTCCTGGTGTTCCGGTTGATGATTCTCTCCATCCTGATCTGTTTTCCGATGATCGTCATTTCCTGATCCCCCTCTTTTGATTATCCATTTTTAATAGTTAATTCATTGCGGGTTTACGTCAAATGTCGGAGCAGCCTGTATCAAAATTTATAAGCCGCCGGTATATCAAATGTGGGAGCGGCATCCTGCCGCGACATGCAATCGTTCCAATCACGAATATCGCTGCAAGATGCTGCACTCACATATGCCTCCAACATGGCTTCATTCCAGATCCGAAATCAGAACTGAAAGTCAATAAACCCGAAAAACGAAAAAAAGCCGCGAAAACTTTTTTTCACGGCCCTTTGTTTTAAAAAAGGAAAAAGCCGTGAACTTCGGTCTGCTCACGGCTTTTTTTGCTTTGTATGTTTTTTTAGGGAATCAGTTCATACAGCCAGGCAGACCGGTGATATAATACCACCAAAGATAACTATAATAAAAGCTGCCTGAAAATATGTTGTTCATCTGTCCACCGATTCCTTTCAATCTTTTATAAAATCCCTATACCAGAATTTTTTGCGTGTTAATCTCTTTTCCGGGAATGGATGTGATTTAATGGGAATCTGATTTTCCGTTCCGGTACTGTTTTAACCTTTTCATCCGGTGTTGTTAGTTTATATTGAAAGGTTTTTTTCCAACATTACACAATAGGAAAATTACCCAGATGAAGGTAACGGCAAAAAGTCCTTCCTCCGATGACAAATCATCAAATCATTCCAATATAATTTTACCATATCCCAACAATTCCCCCCGAGGGTGGGCAAGGGGGGAGTGTATCCCTCACCACAGACATTCCATAAAATTTCGCACACAATCAATGCAGACCAGACAAATCATACATCAAATATCTCATTGTATTAACACCTCTAATTCGCTTGACATTTATTGATCTTAATGAAAGATATGCTCCATAGTTTCAAGAGATATTATACGATGTAGCTCAATAGAGGATATCTTTAAAGAGAGAAAATCGATCAAAAGGCATATCGGATTTAATTGATATTGAGGCGGGGAAAAAGTATTCGAAATTTTTTCTGATATTGAATATCAGGAAAAATCGACTTGTGAATAAATGGTTGGGGTAGATGGTATAAAAATGAAAAAGGCTTGCGCTATTAGTATAGCTTCCATCTTTCTGTTTCAATTTACAATTTTGCTCTTGATTCCAAAAGACGTATTCGGTGCTGACACGGATACGCATAATGCCACTATAATGATAGACGATCTGCTCGAAGTTACCGGTGAGCTACGGAGTGATGCCGAGCGCTCATTTTTCCCAATTACAATCCATGTAAAGTACAATAAAAAGGGGTTTGTGATTGAAAGTGAATTCATGGGTGTGCCCAGCTTCAAAGAGGCCGTTTCTCAGCAGAAGGCATTTACATTTTGGCGAAAACCCTATCTCTTTTTATATATGGCATGTGGTGGGAGCAATTCATGGCGATGTGAAGGATATCAATTATTTTCCCTAAAAGAGAGCCAGCTTGCTTATCTTGGGGAAATTGACATAAAGTCCGGAAAGGAATCAAAGCCTGAACCAGCCTTTGATGGGAAACACTTTTTTCAGGTTTACGATAAACTCGAAAGCAACTCATTGACGAGCCATTCTGACTCTCCCGACTTTCTCCTTGCTCTCGTTGATGACAACAACAAACTCAAAGCTGACCTTAAACAAACATGGAGTGTGAATTCTGTTGAATACGAGCGCAACTGGAGCACGATATCGGAATCTTTGAAATCCATACCAGAAGATGAGTGTCTTAAAGGGGAACAAACACCTCAAATTTTTTTAATGCAGTTCTATCCAAATATTGCATGATGGATGCTCAGCTTGAGATAATTATTCAGGCAGCAAAAGCAGCGCTTAGATCAGATGAATATAACTTTTTAATCGAAGAGCTTAACCGAGTGTTTCCATCTGAAGTTCCGCCATCTTTTTATGAGGCAAAAGCCGTGGAATTGGAAAAACCCCAACCCATAAATCCAGCTGACCCAAAAAGCCGGGTGGCTGATTAGCCTGTTATGTAGAATGGTTTATAATGATCCTAGAAAGTAATATCATGAAAATTAACGTTATTTCTATAATCCATTCTATGTATAGAAAAGTAAAAAATTTTTATAGGGGAAACTACAAACGAAGAACAGATTTCGTTTTGAAAAATATAACAATACAAACCAATATTCTAATACTGGGTGCCAGAGATTCGTTTGTGAAACGTGTCGTTGAACATACTGGCAACAAATTAGATTACTATCTTGTAGATAAACATCAACCAGGTATTACCGAATCAAATTTTACATATAACTATTCTGATTTAAATCATTCAATCCCATATCCTAACAATTTTTTTGATTGTGTCATTGCGGATCAGCTTATTGAGCATTTAACAAGTCCGGATACGTTATTAAAAGAAATTATGAGAGTTGGAAAAAAAAATTGCATCGTTATTATTGGATCAGAAAATCTTGCTGCATGGCACAATATCATAGCATTGATTATTGGTTTTCATCCTTTTTCCGATCATTATTCTGAGCATATCAGAGTAGGAAATCCTATCTCGGTCCATCATAAACAAATAATTAGTGACCCTTACATGAGGCATTCTAAAGTCCCAACCATTAGAGCTTTGAAAGAACTAATGGAATATTATGGGTATGAAATTTTAAACATCAAAGGTTTCGCACACTTATTACCATTTGGTGTTTTTTTTGATAAATATCACTCAATACAATTTGTGATAGTATCTAAACTAAAAAAAGGATAAGGAGGGCCGACTATGCGGCTGAAAATATTTCAGGTTGATGCATTCACGGACAAACTGTTTGCCGGCAATCCGGCTGCCGTGGTTTTATGTGAAAATGAACTTTCCGAAAAATTGATGCAGTCCATTGCAGCAGAAAACAACCTGGCGGAAACAGCGTTTGTGAACATAAAGCCGGACAGGCTGGACATTCGATGGTTCACGCCAACGGTTGAAGTGGATCTCTGCGGGCATGCAACATTGGCAGCTGCTCACGTTCTTTTCGAGCATCAGGGGGTTGTTGGTTCGCTTCTGTCGTTTGAGTCCCGATCCGGCACGCTTCGTGTTCATAAAATCGAGAGAGGTCTTTGGCTTGATTTTCCGACAGATCGTTTTGTCAGAGAAAACAACATCCCCGAAGAGTTGATCAAGGGCCTGGGCATTGAACCACAAGAGCTGTATCGCGGTCGGGATGACTATCTGGCCATATTGGACAGCGAAGATTATATTCGAGATCTGTCACCGGATCAGGCTGCTCTGGCTGCTCTTGCTCATCTGCCGGTGCGAGGAGTAATTGTCTCCGCACAAAGCAATGAAGTTGATTTTATTTCCCGGTTTTTTGCTCCTCAGTCCGGCGTTCCGGAAGACCCGGTAACCGGATCAGCTCATACAACACTGATACCGTATTGGTCTAACCGCCTTAGCAAAAAGATGATGACGGCACGGCAACTGTCTGCTCGTGGCGGATCTTTATTGTGTGAGGATCATGGGGATCGGGTAATGATCGGCGGGAGTGCTGTCATGTATCTGAAAGGCGAGATATATGTATAACAATCCATAAACGACATAAAAAAGACCGGGGAGGTTGTTTTGGAAACGATTACATGACGATATTTATAAATGGCAAACAGAAGAGGGTGAAAAAGCCTCTGACAATAGATGGCATGGATTCCGATGAATTTAATTATATCAACCATATGGAGAAAATCCATGATGAAAAAGGAAGATAAAAAAGAAGCTGTTCAACACATAAATTTTTCCCGTCGTGAATTTCTGAAATTGTCCGCTTCCGGGGTTGTGGTGTCCGCGGTTTCTGTTTCTGCAGGATGCAGCATGTTGAGATCCAAACCGGATGGGACAATGAATGAGGACTGCATGAAAACCATTCTTGCAGGCAAGGCAGCGGGCGGGAAACAGGTTTTTGAAGATTCTGCCATCAGCGGAATGAGGATGAACAACCGGATCATCCGGTCAGCTACAGCCATGGGTCTTGCCGACAAAGAAGGAAGACCCACAGACCTGTCTGTTGAAAAACATGCTGAGCTGGCTCAGGGAGGGGTTGGCGCGATCATTGTCGAAGGGACAGCAGTTCTGAAAAACGGAATGCACGGCTACCTGAATCCCCAGCTTTTTGATAGAGATGATTTTATATCCGACTATAAAAAATTGACAAAAGCTGCTCACCAGCACAATACCCCTATGATTCTTCAGGCATTTCATGCCGGGCGGCAAACAAGATCTGCTGCTACAGGCCAGGCAACTGTCGCGCCTTCACCCATTAAAGATGTCTACTACAATGAGGCTACACCGGAAGAGTTGACGGAATTGCAGATCCTGGAAATTATCGACAGCTTTGTCCGGTTTATTGAAAGATCGAAAAAAGCGGATTTTGACGGTGTTCAACTGAATGCAGCCCATGGATATCTGTTATCGGAATTTTTATCACCAGAAATGAACCAAAGAGAAGACAGATGGGGAGGCTCTACTGAAAACAGGTTCCGCATCATCAGGGAGATCCTTGAAAAATCGAAAAAACGAGTTGGAAATTATCCGATTCTGATCAAGCTCAATGCATATGATGCCCAATCCGGAGGGATGCGTCTTGCAGAGTCTGTTACAATTGCAAAGCTGCTTGAAAATACAGGCTGCGATGCGATTGAGGTCAGTTGCGGTGTAAGAGATGACGGCTTTTCTTCCGTCCGGATTCCTGAAATTCCTCTTGATGCGATCATGGAGTATTCTTTCCGAACCAAGGATCAACCTTTTATCATAAAAGATATCATGGCTATGATGCTTCCGTTGATGATCGATTTGCATAAACCGGTTCTGAATTATAATGTCTGTGCTGCCAGAACCATAAAAGAGCAGGTGAACATTCCCGTGATTGTGGTTGGCGGTATTCGGGATCTGCCGACAATCGAACAGTTGATCAGGTGCAATGCAACGGATTATGTTGCGATGAGCAGACCCTTTATCATTGAACCTGGAATTGTAAACAGTTTTAAATCTCAGCAGCAGACGGTTTCCGAATGTGTATCTTGCGGCCTGTGTGCAGTCTGCATGGAAATGTTGCCGACAGAATGTCAGTACGGTCGCATTTGAATTATGATTTATAGGGTGGGTGGGTTTGGGAAGCGAACAAAAATTTTATTGAAAATAAGGAGTATTTGCCATGAGCTATCAGACAATCGAGTTTGAAACAAAAGACAAAATTGCACTTCTTACGCTGAACCGGCCTAAAACCATCAATGCCCTGAATCAGAAAATGATCGAAGAGCTGGAGCAGGTTTTGGATGCGCTGCAATCTCATGCAACAGCCCGGGTGTTGATTCTTACCGGTGCCGGAGAAAAAGGCTTCTGTTCCGGCATGGATATGAAAGAATCCATGGCCGCACTTTTTGAAGCATCTCCTGAAATGATCTACCGGGCGCAGAGCCGGGCTTCCAGATTATTTTACACGATGCGGTGCTTACCGCAGACAATCATTGCAGCCATTCATGGGGCAGCATCCGGTGCAGGATTCAGTTTTGCCATGGTATCGGATGTCCGGCTGATCACTCCGGAGGCCAGGTTTAATGCGGCTTATATCAATATCGGGCTGGGCGGTGCGGATCTGGCCAGCAGTTATTTTCTGCCTAAACTGATCGGTTCCGGCAGAGCCAATGAATTCCTTCTTACCGGTAATTTCATGAATGCAGAGGAGGCCATGCAGCTTGGTTTTGCAAGCCGGATGATTCCCCGGGAAAAGCTGATGGATACGGCATATGAAATGGCAGCGACAATGGCTGGTAAAAATCCCCTTGGCCTGCAGATGACAAAAGAGGCAATCAATCAGAATCTCGGGGTTTCTTCCCTGGAACAGGCGCTTCATCTTGAAAACCGGAATCAGGCATTCATGATAACGGCCTTGAAGGTGGATCACAAGCCTTCTTCTTAGGAGTTCCTGCAATAGACAGATATGGAGTGAAGCAAACCCCCGAAATTCAGGGGCTTGTCTTTTCCGGCATGGATTCGATGAAACGCAGTATGGTTTCGTTGCTGGTCTTTTCAATCATCTCGTTGAGCTCTTCTTCCATTAAGGTTTCTTTGATCTCGTTTCCCGGATCGATAGACCACCTGCCGATAAAAGTTTTGGCCCGCCAGTTATAGACATCAATATTCACAACATGAATGCTCAGCACTTTCTGGGATACACCGCCTATCTTCTGGTATCGTATCGCTTTTCGAAGCTGTTTGCTGATCCGTAATAGGGTGTCGACTTCTCCGGGATGCTTTGCACGCAAGGATCGGCTGATCTGATACCAGGTGCGGTGTATTTCCGGCGGTTCTGTTTTGACTACTTTGGGCATGATGAACAGATCGTGTTCCGGAATCACGATAAAGAGTTTTCCGATGCGGTAAGGTGTATCGCCGGGTTCAACCGCTTCCTCATCTTCAGGCAGATCCAGTTTTTTGGCACCGAATTCAGCAAGGGTGTTTTTGAAATTTCCGGCGGAGACATAGGGACTGATATATTTCAGATAGATAAAAACACCCGCGATGCCTGCGATGACAATCATGGCCACAGAGATGATCGGAAATTTTTTAGGGTGTGCCGGAAAGTCGGCGATTGTGTTGCGGCGGAGATTGTCCGGCCTGGCAGGCTGAATTGTATCATGAACGCCCGGATCATTGCGGGGTTGATGATACTTTGCAAAAACAATTCCGCATTCAATACAGGTTTCCGATTTTGGCTGGGAAAAGCCGCATTTGGGGCAAGTGATTTTTTTTATAGTAGCCGGCTTTTTTCCAATGGGAGGTTCTTTTTGAAGAAAAAACCGGTTCCGGCATTTCGGGCATCTAGCATTGCATCCTTTTTCTGGAATTTTTGAATCATCGATTGTAAACGCTGCCTGGCAGGATGGACAGGTTGCTTTCATGATCAAGTCCTTTGCATTGAAGTATTTTTTTGGTAACAACAGGATACAACAACGAATTTGTTTACAATTGGAATTTTTAACGGATTGGATCAAATGTCCGGAGGACATATATGGTGTTACCGGACAGTGTGTCAGATATATTGGGATATATGCCATAGGAACGATTTGAAATCAAACAATTTCTGCATACAGCCCCGGACAGGGAAATCCGGATCAGATATCCCTTGTCAATATGAATGATAGTTAGTAGAGTCGGTCAGTTGGTGGTACAGGCAGGGA
>CAYTGW010000006.1:35050-39896 GCA_964437395.1 uncultured Desulfocicer sp. | reverse complement strand
CAGCGGCTGAAAAGGCAGCGGCTGAGAAAGCGGCAGCTGAGAAAGCAGCGGCTGAGAAAGCAGCGGCTGAAAAGGCAGCGGCTGAAAAAGCAGCGGCTGAAAAGGCAGCGGCTGAGAAAGCGGCAGCTGAGAAAGCAGCGGCTGAAAAGGCAGCGGCTGAGAAAGCGGCGGCTGAAAAGATAGAATCTGTACAAACGCCAAAAACCACTCCAGCCGCAGCTTGTACTGAAGAAAAAATAGAACCAGACCCATCAAAAAAGATGCTTATCATAATCGCTGCCTGTCTGGCATTCATTTTTACACCGATTATTCTTGCAAGCTTTTTGAATACAACCAACTACTATCTCCAGGCAACAGATGGTGCGCTCGAACTCTGGCAGGGAGAGTTTGCCCCTTTAGGAAAAAACATCGTAATATCCATGCCAGGCGCTCTTCCCCCGGAAACCATTAAAAAAGTATATTGTAAGGAAGAAGTCTTTCCGATTGTTTCAAGCTATCTGTTGGATAAAGCTGACACGCTTATTGAAATTGAAGGATTATCCAATTTCCAACATATTAAATCCACTCTGCAAGAAGCACAAACCTACGCGGTTACAAAACCCATGCAGATCAAAATTGATAACCGGCTTACAAGAATTGAATTCATGAATCTCATATATAAAGCAGATGTTGCTGCTGAATCAGCATCATCAGCTGGAAAGGAGAACGCAATTCACTATCTTGAAAAAGCAACCCTGCTTGACCTCAATGTCCATGAGGCAGAAATGGTGAAGAAAAAATTAAGTGCCCTGCAGGGTGAAAAATAGAAGTAAATCAATATCAAAAAAAGTGAAAAAGCGGTGACAGATTGATTCATAATCTTCACCGCTTTTTGGTTATATTGGATACTTGGTGCCCATTCAAATGATAATCATAGGGAAGCTGTTCGCTCAAATGAAGGGGCTGTCACTTTTAAAGAGGAAGTTGTAATTTGCCTGCGAAATGACAAGCCACAAGGTGCTGTTGTGTTGCTGTATTGGATGTAAACTCCTCCAGATCTGGTTCCTCGCACCTGCACTTATCAACCGTAAAAAGACATCTTGTATGGAACCGGCAACCAGGAGGTGGTGTGATGGGCGATGGGACATCCCCGCTGATGATCCTCTTTTCCCGTCTCATCCGGGGATCCGGAATCAAAATTGATGATATCAAAGCCTGTGTATAGGGATGAAGTGGATTTGCATAGATTGAATCCGCATCTGTATATTCCACAATCTTACCAAGATACATAACCGCTATCCAATCCGACATGTGCTTCACTACTGCCAAGTCATGGGCGATAAAAACATAGGTCAGTTGCATCTCCTTCTGAAGGTCAAGAAGCAGATTCAAAACCTGGGACTGGATTGAAACATCTAAAGCAGAAACAGGCTCATCACAAATGACCAGGCTTGGCTTTAATGCAATGGCTCTGGCAATTCCAATTCTCTGTCGCTGTCCTCCGCTGAATTCATGTGGAAAACGGCTGGATGCATTTTTTGGGAGCCCTACTTTATCGAGCAATTTCAATACTTCTTTTTTTCTTTGGTCCGGCGAATGGATTCCATGAATAATAAAAGGCTCCTCAATAATATCCCCCACAGTGTGACGTGAATTGAGAGATTCAAACGGGTCTTGAAATATCATCTGCATTGTCTTTCGTAAATCCCTCATCTTTTTCTTTTTGATATGCATCAGATTTTTTCCATCAAGGATTACCTCTCCGGCTGTTGGCTCGTACAAACGCATGATCGTTCTCCCAACAGTGGTTTTTCCACACCCTGATTCTCCTACCAATCCGACCGTCTCCCCTGTTTTAACCGAAAATGAGATATCATCTACGGCATGAACCACACCAACCTGACGTCTGAGAATCCCATCTCTAACCGGGAAATGCATTTTCAAATTTTTGACTTCAAGAAGATGATAATTCATTGTAAAAACTGTATTTCCTTTTTCGGATTATGGATTTGAATACAAATAGCATCGGGCTGAATGATCCTGACCGACCACTATCAATTTCGGTGATTGTGCTCTGCAAATCTCCATCACATCCGGGCAACGATTTTGAAACCGGCATCCTTGGGGAAGCTCCTGTATCGAAGGTACCATGCCTTCAATAACCGGCAACCGCGTCTTCCGTGGTGTTTCCAATCTTGGGATAGAGGAAAGAAGGCCCCGTGTGTACGGATGTTTTGGGTCTTCAAAAAGCGAAAAAACCGGGGCTGTTTCAACCACATTGCCGGCATACATCACCAAAACATCATCACTGATCTCTGCAATAACGCCCAGATCATGTGTGATGAAAATTACCGACATATTGATCTCCTTTTTCAGTCGATCCATCAGTTCCAGAATTTGTGCCTGTATCGTCACATCCAGAGCTGTTGTAGGTTCGTCGGCAATTAAAATATCCGGCCTGCAAGCAAGGGCCATGGCGATCATGACACGCTGGCGCATTCCCCCTGATATTTGATGAGGGTATTCATTGATCCGCTTGTCTGGATCCGGAATCCCGACATCTTTCAACGATCGAACAACATTTTTCATTGCCTCCTGCTTCCCCATTTCCGGGAAATGCAGTTGAAACACCTCTTTGATCTGTTTACCGATCTTGTGTACCGGGTTCAAGGCCGTCATGGGTTCCTGGAATATCATGGAAATTTTTTTGCCCCGAATCCTGCGCATCTCGACATTGGAAATCTTTGTAATATCCTCTCCATGGAAACGGATTTCACCGCTCTCAATCACTCCTGAGGGCTTAGGAAGCAACCTCATAATGGACAGAGCGGTCACACTTTTTCCACATCCGGATTCACCGACTACCCCAAGCGTCCTGCCTTTTTCAACCGTAAAACTGACCTGATCAACAGCCCGCAGCCTTCCGAACTCCGTATCAAATGACGTGACCAGATTGTCTACTTCAAGAATATAGCCCTGATTCAATACCGATTTTCCTTTACGATTTTATTTTATACATCTCATTCAGGATGGTAACTGGTTTCAATTTCTGATTGGCTTTCATTGCTTTTTCTGTCTCTGTATGAAGATCTTTATCATACCAGAAAAGCCCTCCGGTTGTGCTGCCAAATGGTGAAAACAGATCGCCTGTCATCTTCGTACCCGGTATTTCCGGGAGTCTCCACCAGCGCCAGTATGCCTGACGAACATAGGGAACCATAAACGTGGGAACAAAACAACCGATCTCATGAATTTTGGATTGAATTTTCAGGGACAACTGGATCCGCTCCTTCTCTTCCAGGGAATTCCGAAATGCATCATTCAATCGGTCCATTTCCGGATCATCGGTGTTTGTAATATTGTTTGTCTGGGGTTTGTGTGCATTGATGGAATGGAAATGCTCCCAGAATTGAGGCCGGAGAGAAGTACTCCATCCCATCCAGGCCACATCGTGTTTCTTTTCTAAAAATTTCTTAAACGCTGCGGATGGATCCAGCCGTTGAATCCTTAATTCGATCCCTGCTTTTTTGGCTTCCTCCTTGAGCACAACCAGTCTCGGAGTATGCTCGTCATTACTGTAGGTAACCTCTACTGAAAATCTTTTTCCATCCTTATTCCAGATGCCATCGCCCCCTCGATTCCAGCCTGAGGCTCTCATATACTGACCCACCTTCTCCAGATCAAACCGTCTGGCCTTTATGCTAGTATTGGAATATTTGCCATATCCCACGAATCCGTGTTCCAGACGAAAATAGTCATTTCGCAGAACATTCTTGATGACCTTATCGATATTCATGGCATGGGCGAAGGCATACCGGACATTCTGATCCCGGAAGATCTCCCGGTCCTGATTCAACCACATGCCCATAGCAGATTGTTGTGTATCATTAAAAAACCAGATTTTATGAACATACCCGTTTTCAATTACCGGTGTTTTGGATTTTTCATACCAATAGTTGGGCATTGTAAGCGAAAATACATCCTCCTTGCCCTTCTTGAAATATTCCCAGAGAATATTGTTGTCCCGAACCACTGAAAAAACGACTTTGTCCACATTGAAACGATTTTTAAAATACTGCAGATCCTTTGCCCACCAATCTTTCTTGCGCTCAAAATGGACGTATTTCCCTTTTTGAAAATCTGAAACCTGATATGGGCCGGTATTGGGTACAATCTTCCAATTATATTTCTTGATAAAATCCTTATCCAGTTTTCCGTAAAAATGACGGGGAATGGGCGTCAGGCCCACGCGCAAATGCAGATCCGGCTGCGCCTTGGTTGCAACCACCGCAAGGGTATAGTCGTCATAAACAATCACCTTATCAATCTCCTTGGTATAATAGTCATTATACCAGGGAGCCACGATCTCTTTGGATCTCATAAATTCAAGGGTAAACGTAAAATCATCTGCGGTCACTGGTTTCCCGTCAGACCACCTTGCATTTTTATTCAATCTGAAATACATGGTCTTTTTATCATCCCCAAAAGCCCAATGGGTTGCCAGTTCCGGAATAATGTTTTCCGTATTGGGATGAATATTGATCAAGGATAGTTGATTGTCATCAAAATTGCTTCTGAAACTGCCGTTGGAATCCGGCCCGACTACCCGGAAGGTCAGGGGAAAACTCAGAATGGATGAATGAAAAATACCTCCTTTTTTCGCTTGTTCTGAAGCAAAAGTTGGATCGGTTGTATTGGTCAGCCACTTGATATCCTTTGGGAGGGATTCCTTTCCAAAAGCTTGATCCGGTTGATATAAAAATAAACAAATCAGACAAAGAACAGCGCTGAACAGTAAAATACGGTTATAAGTTATCATGCGGCTTCCTTTCCTTGGAACTTATACTACTCATATGTTGTATGCAAG
>CAYTGW010000006.1:34636-35040 GCA_964437395.1 uncultured Desulfocicer sp. | reverse complement strand
TTCTCTGACAGCCTCTCCAATAAACGTAACCACAATCAGGGTAATCAACATGGATACAATAACCGATATTGAAATCCACCAGGCATCCATATTTGCCCAACCCTGTTGAATAAGCTCTCCCCAGCTTGGAGTTGGAGGCGGAAGGCCAAAGCCAAGGTAGTCAAGGGAAGTCAATGCCACGATTCCACCGGAAACCGAAAACGGTGCAAACGTAACAATCACCGCAACTGTATTGGGTAAAATGTGTTTGAACAAAATCCGGACATTGGATGCCCCTAATGATTTTGCAGCCAGGATGTATTCCCTCTCCTTTTCCTTATATGTTACCGTGCGCATCGTCCATGTCATATTGATCCAACCAAAAAAAGCCATAATCAAGACAAGCATTATAAAATTCGGAACCA
>CAYTGW010000006.1:0-34626 GCA_964437395.1 uncultured Desulfocicer sp. | reverse complement strand
ATGATTACATATAAAAAAGGAACATTGGACCAGATCTCAATAATACGCTGAAAAAACAGATCAAACTTGCCACCCCAATATCCCATTACAATACCGATGCTGATCCCGATCGTATAGTTGGCCAAAAGCAGAATCAATGAAAAAAATATCGCGATTCGAAACCCATAAACCAGTCTGGCAACAATATCCCGTCCAACATTATCGGTTCCAAGGTAGTGTTCTTCCTGAAATGAAGGGGGGAAAGGCGGATAACGATCTTCTTTCAGATCCGTCTCAAGCTTTCCATATGGAACAATCGGCATCACAACCCAGTTATCGCTGTTCTTTATGCGAAATTTTTTCTGAAGTTCCCGGTAATTTGTTTCATATTCGTAATCCAGCCCAAAAAATTTTCCAGGTATCATCTGACCGTATGTTGGGAAATAGTATTCCCCGTCGTAATATACAACCAGCGCACGGTTATTAATCAAAAGCTCTGCAAACAGAGAGACACCGATCATGATGATAAAAACAACCAGCGAATAATATCCTCTCCGGATGGATTGAAATCGGCGGATTTTTTTTTGTGTTAACGGATTCAGTTTCATTATTCAAAGGTAACCCTGGGATCAACAATCGCAACACAAATATCCGATAGGATATTTCCGACCATAAAAAGAAAGGATGATATTACAAGAATCCCCATAACCACCGGATAATCTCTTTCTACTACCGATTCATAGCCGAGCAAACCCATTCCATTTATGTTGAAAACCTTTTCAATTAAAAAAGATCCCATCAGGATGATGGAAATATTATTGCCGAAATGAGTGGCCATTGGAATTAAACTGTTTCTCAAAGCATGTCTGAAAACCGCACTTTCAAATGAGAGTCCCTTTGCTATGGCCGTACGCACATAATCGGATGCGAGATGATCCATCAATGTGTTTTTCATTAAAAATGTCATTACCGTAAACGACCCCACCATATAGGCAATCAAAGGCAGAATCGTATGCAGGAGAAGATCCCAAACCTTCCCCAAAATAGTCATATCCTGAAAATCATCACTGACAAACCCTCCCAAGGGAAAAATTTCCCATTGAGATGCAAAAATAATCAGCAGGAGCACGCCAACAACCCAACCCGGTATTGCATAACCGATAAAAACAATAATCGATGAAATATTATCAAATTGGCTTTTGTGCCGAATTGCCTTTGTTATCCCCAAAGGAATACAAACTCCGTACACCAGCAGCAATGATATGGAACCAAAGTACAACGATATGGGAATACGGTCTCGAATCATATCCCATACCGGATCATAATAGCGCGTAGACACACCAAGGTCTCCGGTCAATACCTTGCCCAGCCAGAAAAAATAGCTGACAAGAATGGGCTTATCAAAGCCAGAGTATTTCTTCCGCTCTTGGATTTGTTCTTCTGAAAGGGGTTGCGTCTGATCACCGGCAAAAGGTCTGGTCGAGCTTAGACCTGTTTTCTGCATTCTTGCCTCAGCGATCATCCGCTCAATGGGACCACCTGGAACAAATCGGGTGATTGTAAACACCATGATGGTGATCCCTAAAAATGTTGGAATAATTAATAGCAATCGCCGGATTAAATATGCTGTCATACCATGCCTGAAACAATCAATAATATCATGAAGTATCTTCAAATCTGATGAAAGAATAACAAATCCAACTTCTGTTCATAGCCGGAGAAATGGAATCAGGCCTTTTTCAATTTCATCAAGTTCTATTTATTATATGAAAGCACTAACCAGATCAAGATGTTATTCTATGATCAATGTGTAATGAAAATAAAAAAGGGAGTGGCATGACAAAACAAGCATGCTACTCCCTTTATAAACAATAAGATATAGGATGGTCTAACGTTTTGAGAACTGGAACCGTGCACGAGCACCTTTTTGCCCGTATTTCTTTCTTTCTTTGACACGCGGATCTCGCTTGATAAAACCAGCCTTTTTTAATATGCCACGCAAATCAGGATCAGCCAGTATTAAGGCTTTGGTGATACCATGCCGAACAGCACCCGCCTGGCCGGATAAACCTCCACCTTTGACTTTCACTTTGATATTAAAATTTTCCACATTATTGGTAATGATCAAAGGCTGTTTCAAGGTAATCTTTGAAGTTTCAACAGTGAAATATGCCTCAATTGGCATCTCATTTACAATAATTTCACCCTTACCAGGCGTAAGCCAAGTTCGAGCAATCGCATTCTTGCGTTTTCCGGTTGCATAATAAACAATACTCTTTTCCATACAATTCCCCAAACAATATGAAGTGATATATTTTTATAAACCAAGATCCTCAGGATTTTGCGCGACATGGGGATGTTCAGACCCGGAATAAACCCTCAATTTTTTCAACATCTGCCGGCCAAGTCTGTTTTTCGGAAGCTTACCCTTGACAGCAAAACGGATAATATCTTCAGGTTTTTTTTCCAAAAGATTCTTTGCAGTGATTGCTGTAATCCCACCCATCCAACCGCTATGACGGTAATAGGTTTTTTGATCCCATTTTTTCCCGGTCAATGTGATCTTTTCCGCATTGATAACAATTATTGAATCTCCCATGTCCGCATGAGGTGAAAAAAGAGGCGAATATTTTCCTCTGAGACGTCCCGCGATTACGGATGCCAGCCTTCCGAGTATAGCCCCATCCGCATCTACTAAAAACCAATTGCCCAATTTATCTGCTTTATTTGCACTATATGTATATTTTTTCACAATCCTGTCTCCTATCTCAAAAAAAGAATCTAATACTATTAAAGCAAAGTTCAAACACTGTCAAGAAAAAATATAACTCAATTGCCATTTTCTGAAACTCCTCTTTCATTCTCTTACCAAATTGACATTTTCCATAATTTCAGGGTAAGGATACAGAATATGGTCAATGTACAAAACATCTTCATTCATACTCTCCGAAAAATTGCAGTTGGAGCAAACCCACATGAATCCTCTTGAAATTGAAGTTAAATTCTATATTTCAAACCCGTCTGATCTGCAGCAGCATATTCTTGAATTGGGCGCTGAATCTCAAGGTCGGTTTTTTGAAACCAATATCCGGTATGAAGATGCACATAATAGCTTCCTTCAAAAGGAATCCATCCTGAGACTTCGAAAAGACCGGAAAGCAACTCTTACCTTTAAATCAAAATCACCGGATCAGAATCATGAGTTTAAAATTCTACGGGAGCTTGAAGTTGAAGTCAGTGATTTCAAAATCATGCAAAATATCCTTGAAGCCCTTGGCTTTCACGAAGAACAGATATATGAAAAATGGCGCGAGACCCTGATCCTGAAGGATCTTATTTTTTGCATTGACACCATGCCTTTTGGTATTTTTTTAGAAATTGAAGGAAAAGGAAATGAAATTATTGAATCTGCTCAACGATTAAACCTATGCTGGGAAAATCGAATTCTTGCCAACTATCTGTCAATCTTTGAAAGGATTAAAACAAAATTCAATCTATCCTTCTCAGACGTTACATTTGAGAACTTCAAACCCCTTGGTGCCTCCTTTGACCATATTATCCAATCTTTTCAAGAAGGTCAAAAGAATTAAATGGTAATACTGTTCATGACCTCATCTCTTTTATTCACATCGCTTTCATCATCCGTTGAAAAAAAAGTTACCCCTGCATTCAGCAGCCCACCGCTTTCAACTGTCAAGCTATTGCAATGAACAATCCCCGTGCAACTGCCTGTTGATAAAATGACAAGTTCCTTTGAAGCCCGGACTCTTCCTTCAAATACACCTCCAATTGTTAAACTTGCGACTTCAATATCGGCAAATACAGCTCCATCTTCGGCAATAACGATTTTCTCACCTACAAGATTTCCCTGAACCCTACCACGAATAACCAGATTCCCTTTACTGGATATTGAGCCATCAAACACAAGGTCCTTATCGATGATCGATAAATTTTTTGACTTGTCTTTCACGATGCATCTCCTGAGAACAGTTTAAAATAGACAGACCCCATGATCTCGTCACCTCGCTGAACATCAAGCCGATATTGATTTCCAGGCATACGTGCAGCTGTATCCGTTAGAACACCCAATGGTATCTTGTTCTTTATCTCAACATATTGTTTGGTCAACCCTGGACCACTCCAATAGGCTTTGACATCCATTCTGTTTTCAACATTGGTTATGATATCCACCAAATGAACTCTTTCATCCGATCTCAGATTCACAACATCACCAGGCACAAGGCATTGTTTTTTATTATTCCCTGTTTCAATTACAATATAATTAAACCTCGCTTCTTCCAATTCAAAAAACAGCTTGCCGACTGTTTCCCTGACTGATGTCACAACCACTTGATAGGCCATGCCCTTTTTTTCAGTCGAATAGCTGGCCAACAGATCGGATTTGGTATCAATGACATACCCCCTGTCTTCACCTGTATTATTATCCTTGCCTCCAACAAATCCTTTAAAATTAACCACCAGATCAGAGGGATCATATAATTCGGTGATGATATCTTCGATCAGGATTTTATCCCCTTGAATCAGTTTCACATGATCATTGTCCCGGAGAATACTTTCTCTTCCATTGATCTTCACTTTAAAAAAAAGATATGGAGGCTTGGATTCATGCTGCTTTGCAACCGAAACTTCATGGGCAAACCGATCCCTGTCCTCTGAAAAGGAAAGGTATATATTCCCACAGGAATAAAAATCCTTTCTTGCAACAATTCTTGTCGGTTTTTCGATTTTTATTTTTTTACGGGTATCATTGAACGTGCCAAAACCGATAATATCTGCGCTGAGACCCCGTTCGTAGTTTGCTTCAATATGAGAGACCATAATCATGTCACCTGGTTTTACAAACAACGTCTGCTGATTCTCCACAAGAATCGGAAGAGAATCATTTACAGAAATAATCAGATACCGTAACTCCGGATGATCCTGGTTAATGCCGGGTGTTTCCGGGATGATACCAAGCTCCTCCATAAAAGCATTGATCGCCCAATTATGATGAAGTACCTTTTCTTCCAAAGGAAGTGACTTGCTGGTTTCCACTCCAAATGCCGGGATGCCGCAAGTATACAGGGCATAGTATGTAGCCGATTTTCGCTGTTCCTTGTGAATAGATGATTTTTCTTTGGTATTGTGGTTGTTAAAATGAAAATGATACAATGGATTTTTAATCTTTCTGTTAATTTTTTCTGAAACGATTCTGGCCATTTCACCCAGTCCGATTCCCCGGCCATCTCCTTCTGCCATGAAACTCTCACAATCTGCAATAATGGACTGTCCATAACGCTCTGGATTCTGTTCCTGACTGATCCATTTCTCGGAATAAAACCCCGATCCGTCATGAAGGTTCAGCAGCATGTCGGACTCTGAAATCAATTTTTTTAGAATTGCAACAATCTCGGTTTCATAATTATGGATGTCATCATCTGCAAATTTTCGATTCATATCCTGATTCACTTTTCTTTTGTTTAACATAATGGAAAGAAAATTTGCTCTTGGAACAACAATCAGGTTCCCCTTTGATAATGAAAAATCTGCATAGAGATCCGCTGACAAAAACCCCCCGGGTTCGTCTCCTTGGATTCCACCGATCAACATCAATGTCTTTCCAGGTTCCTTTCCAAAACTTTTATAGACATGCAATTCATGATCAGTACCTTCAAAAAAGACAGTGTGACTTTTCTTTGCATGAGCAGGCTGGGCGATGAAGAATTCCAAAAAAGCGATGAACCAGATCAGAATGACTCTCGATTTCATTTTAAAATCTATGCCTTTTTTCCGATTTATTCGTTTTTTAGAAAAAAGCTTTGAAAAATTGAACAACAATCGTTTATACATTTTTCTTCCCTTGCGTTGGTCAATATTAATTGACGGATGCCTGCCGAGCGTCTTACTCTCATTCTTTTTGAACAGGCTTTTTTTAGGCACAGTCTCCGGTGAGGTCACATCCACGAAGTCTTCCGATCTCCCCATCCAACGCAACCGGTTTATTCATAATGGAAAATTTTTTTCTATGACTGGCTTTCCCTGCATGTCAAAAACAAAAACAGAAGCGATTTTCAATTGCTCCAGTGCAATTTGAGTTGTAGATCGAAAATAAACTGTTTTAAATCGGGATATTCTGAAAAATTGCCCTTCTTTTACATGTATGGGGTATCCCTCTTTCAAATCCGTTGGAGGCACGGAAAACCAGGTATCCTGATCGTTTCCATCCGGTTTTAAAACAATAAATATATAGCCGGAAGAGGTCTTGACAGCTTGATCAATGTTACTGATGACAAAACTGATTTTAAGTGAATCAGGAGAACCAGGTTCCTGGTTTATTTTGAAATTTGTAACTCCAAGTACTGTTTGCTGGATGGGTTCTATTATTACTTCTTTTTCTTCCTCTTGAATAGGATAAGCATCCTCTTTTGCATCTGCAGCCCGCTTGATTTCACTGGCCGGCATGGCTTGCTCTTCTTCTAATGACAACTCCTTGTCATGGCCTGATTCTTTTTTTGACTCTGTCAGTACAGTCCTTGCCAACAATATATCCAATTCCTTTCGAAGGCTTTTGATCTGTTTTCGAGATTCTTCAAGTTTTTCTTTCAGCCGTATATTCTCATTCTGATGACTGCGATAAAGAGCAAACAGCAAGATGGAACATACAATAATAAAAATAAAGGAGGTGATGATTATTATTGCAGCATTTTTCAACCATCGAAAGGATATCATTTTCCCATGGTCATCGACAAACAACAGATGCCAATTTCTTCCTCTTCTGTTCTGATTCAGCAAACCTGGTTTTGTTAAATCTTTTTCCATCGTTCTCTATAAATTTTCCATTGGCCGTTTTCACGTTTGAATATCAATTCCTTTTCACCCACAGCACGATATCCACTGGATTTGTATTTCTGTATAAAGGTTGCTGAGCTTGTTTTCACACCGGTCTTAACGACTATCTTTTCTTTTGAAACAGATATATATTTATATCTCTGACTGAGTCTTTTTTTCTTTTCTAACCATGCTTTTCGATCCATCTGTTTAAATCGAAAATCGCTTGCATAACAATCACCATAAGTCTCAATGTCCTTATTTTTCCATGCAGTCAACCACTTGTCTACCAATGCTTCAATATCCTGATTTGCAGAATAATACTGGTTTGCAGAATAATATTTTTTCAGATCATGATATGCACGAAGAAATGGATTGTCGGGCTTCTGATCACTGTTCTTTGGCATGACAGACTGGTAGATATCTCCAATAATCCGAATCGTATCTGCTTCTGCCTTTAAACAGACCTTTCTGGTACCAACATCCTGAACCTGTTTGCCAACCTGGATCAATTGGTTAAAAAGCGCCGTATAAACACCGTTATGCTTGTATATTGAAAGTTTTTTCAAATGAATATCTGCCGGAACACTGGATTGACGTAACTCATTCCGTATATCCTTCCACTCATCCCACCAGGCAATTCTTGAAATGGTGCCCTGATCATAAAAAGAGAGGTATCTCTCATAAGAACCGTTCAACAAGGCTCCATTCCATTCATGTATAAAAGCCATCAGTTGCTCTTTTATGGTTTGGTCATCATCCAGCTCTGTATAATGGATCTTATCTGTTACAATAATAGGGGTCCGATTTACTGTAATATACTTTGAAAGTTTTTCAATATCAGCATTTGCAAGAACAATACAACCATTGGAAGCCCTGTCCTTGATCTGTTTATTGGTACCATGCATCCATATGGAATTACCCTCCCGGCCATTTAACTGATCAATCAGATTGGGGTAATCCATTGGGAATGCCATTTCTCCATAAACAGCAGATAAATATTTTTTCTCAAACAATCCGGTAAAAAAATATACGCCTTCAGGCGTTTTCTTATCCCCGGAGCGCGTTTTTATGCCCGGAACTTCACCAGTGGAGCATTTCACATCGAAGACCGGCTCATACACCCCGTCATATCGATACAATACTAATTTTTGAGTTTCCTTTTCAACAACAATGGCATATTCAGATGCCTCTCCGCCATCCATGGAAACAAAAAAATCGGGTTTGATTTTCGGGGACGCATGTAAAAGCTCTGCTGCAACGGGTTGTAATCGTGTTAGAATACAGATTAAAAATCCAGCCCAAAAAAAACCGACTTTCAGACAATAAATCAATACCTCCTCCTAACATGATTCATGTTTTATTCTATTATATGGGAATCAATTAAATAGCATTATAAATTCAGATAGTTTTTGTTGCCAATTATAGGATAAAAACACAACACTGTCAATAATTTCACCCAGCTGCCATCAATCCTCTACAGAAATAAGCTCGGACAACGGATAGTGAACAATCCATTGCTTATCCTGCTAATCATTCGGCAGATATTCTTTCTTCATTCGGTCTTATTCAAGTTGATTTCACCATGATATCAAGATGGTGATAAGCAGACTCCGAAGCCATCCTTCCGGAGGAGGTCCTCATGATCATTCCGATTTTCAACAGAAAGGGTTCCACAACATCAACCAGCGTATCTGCCTCTTCCTGCAATGTCGCAGCAATGGCTTCAATCCCCACCGGTCCCCCTTTATAATAGTCGATTATGGTTTTCAAGTATTGACGATCCAGATTTGTCAAGCCAGACTCATCAACACCTTCTAGAAGCAGCGCAGCTTGAACAATTTTGGGGGTAATGGTTCCATCTGACCGGACTTGAGCATAGTCACGAACCCGTTTCAATAATCTATTGACGATCCGTGGAGTTCCTCTGGATCGTCTTGCCAGGATAGCGGATGCATCATCCATCATGGACAGATTCAGCAGGGCTGCGGATCGTTTGACAATCTGTATCAAATCCTTTTCAGAGTAAAAATCAAGATTTCTGAAAATACCAAACCGATCTCTCAAGGGGGCTGACAACAGGCCGACGCGTGTTGTTGCTCCCACTAATGTAAACTGTTTAAGTCGAAATCGATGGCTTCGTGCATGAACGCCCTTGTCAAATACAAAGTCAACTGCGAAATCTTCCATTGCAGGGTAGAGAAACTCTTCCACTACTTTTGGGGTTCTATGGATCTCATCAATGAAAAGGACATCCCTTTCAGACAACCGGGTCAGCAGTCCAATCAGATCCCCCCCCTTCTCAAGAGCTGGGCCGGACGTGACGGTCAGTTCTCCACCCAATTCATTTGCGATAATATGAGACAGAGTCGTTTTACCGAGGCCGGGTGGACCATGAAACAATACATGATCAAGAGGTTCATTTCTTTTTTTTGCCGCCTGAATTGCGATTTCGAGCGTCTCTATCGTCTCAGGCTGTCCAATGTATTCTGATAATGTTTTGGGGCGAAGGGAAAGAATCTCGGGTTCTTGATCGAGAGGCAGTTTCTGTTTGGATAGAATACCCTGTTTATCTGAAGAATAACTCAGGATATCGTCATTCATCAGCCGATCTCTCCTCGATAAACCTCATCAAACAGTTCCTCCGGTGTCGAGATGGCAGGTTGTCTTTCCAGTGCTTTTTTGATCAACAATTTTGCATCTGCAGCTTTATGACCTAGTTGATTGACCAATACTTCAAAAACCTGAACCGTAAAATCTCCAGTAATAATTGATTCCGGCTTTTCAACCCCTTCCTCCTTCCGAATCAGCGCAAATTTTTCAACCCGGCCCTTTAATGTGGCAATAATTTTTTGTGCTGTCCGGGTGCCGATTCCCTTCAACTGTTTCAGGGTTTCCACATCATTGGTCTCAATCGCTCTTGCAATTTCACGTATGGATATGGTCAGGGCTTTTGCGGCTTTGATGGGTCCGATCGCCTCAACGGAAATAAAATACTGAAAAAATTCTTTTTCTGCTTCAAGATTAAATCCAATAAGCGTTGGTTTGGGTTGTCGCTCTGTCTGATGATAATAAATATGAACAGAAACCTGCGCCCCTGTCTCCTTTCCTTCCAACGTATCCATTACAAATGAAGGTAACAAAACTTCGTATCCTATGTGATTGACTAACAGCAGGATGCGATCTTCATACTTGTTCAATAAGCTTCCTTCAAGGTATCCAATCATGGCATTATCTTTACACGTTATCGTCCATACCGGTATAAACCAATCAGTGATAGAGCCAATGCATCAGACGCATGATCTGGTTGAATCTTCTCCGGATGATGCAACAAGCTCCGAACCGCCTTCTCTAACTGGATCTTTTTTGCATTACCATTTCCAGTAAGTATTTTTTTTGCTTCCCGTACCGATATTTCCATAACAGGAGTATTGGATTGAAAACCGGAAAGCAGAATCACACCAATTACTTTTCCCAACGTAATTCCTGATTTTGGATATTTCGGAAGAGAAAAAACATCCTCAACAATCATCAAATCGGGTTTTTCATCTTTCAGAACACCCAAAAGGTTCGAAAAAATTGTGTCAAGACGTTCTGGTAAAGGCAAAGTGTTTAAGGTTTGAATGGTCCCGAAAGAATAGCTTTGAATATCAAATCCAGAACCGGTTACAAATCCGATTCCTGTGTCAGCAAGCCCCGGATCTACTCCGATACATTTTAACATGTACCATCCCTGTATATCTTGCATACAAAAGAAGAGGTCATTTCCAGTTGATCATAAATTCTGTAAGATCTTTTTTGCGATATCCGCCTCACTTGACTTCGGAAACCGATTGATCAATTCTTCCAATATTAGACGGGCATTTGCATCTTCTTTCAGTTGTTGAAAAGACATCCCTTGTTTTAATAATGCCGAAGGTATCTTATTCCCCTTTGGATATTTCTTTTTTACTGCCTCAAATTCAAGTATTGCTTTTTCATACCAGGCTTCACGATAGTAGGTTTCCCCAATCCAGAATTGAGCATTATCCGCATTTTCAGATTGAGGGAATAAGGAAATAAATTTCTGGAAACCTTCACGGGAGGATTCAAAATCGCCCTCATCCAGATCCTTCTTGGCCTGAATATATAATCCATTTTCAGGCTCTGTATCTTCACTATCTCTATCTTTTACAGGAGGAAACTTTCCAGGAAAGCGGTCACTTTTTTGAGGAGATGATCCACCCAATCCAATATATTTCTCAAGTTCAGTGATCCGATCAGCCGCTTTTTGATTTTCCGTTGATAAATCATTCAGTTTTGCAGTCAGCCCACCTTTTGCTGAATTGACCTGACCAATAGCGAATTCCAATTCTTCAATCCGCCCATTTAATATTTGAACCTCTTCCATTAGTTTGTTGGTCTCTGCCCGGAGACTCGCATATTGACCTGAAAAATCCTGATCCTTCGAGTCCCAGGTGCTCCCAATTTTCTGAAGTTCAACTTTTAAATTATCTACATTCTTTTCAGACTTGCTACGAGTCTGTTCCAATTTGGAAATTCGGTCTTCCAAAGCAATTTTATCCTGTATTGTTGCACAACCGGTCAAAGATAAAAAGCTAATGAAAATACACAGAATTCTGATACGCATTGGCATTCATCCCGATGATACAGATTACAGAAAAACGATATTTGATGAGAAACACAGCCTCATCCGGAAAGATGAGACGCAAGCCTTTTATTTTAAAAAAAAGCAGGTGAGACAAAAATGGTCAGTCACCTGCTTTTTTTCTATGTGTTTTTAAAAGACCTTATTCGATCGTGAAGTGTGCACGCCGATTCTTGGCCCAGGCTTCTTCTGTCTTTCCTGGATCAACCGGCATTTCTTCCCCATAACTGACGGTTTTTAAACTGGCAGCTGGGATACCCATATCAACTAGAAAGGTTTTTGCGCTATTCGCACGACGATCTCCCAACGCTAAGTTGTACTCTGTTGTACCACGTTCATCACAATGTCCTTCGATCACGATGGCTGCACCTGAATTATTGCGAAGCCAGCCGGCTTTTGCCTGAAGTACAGCTTGAGCCGATGATGTCAGAGATGCATCATCATAATCAAAATAAACATCCTCAGAAATAAACGCATTTTTTGCTGCTTCCTGTTCCTTACGAATTGCTTCCTCTTCAAGAGCACGCTTTGCAGCATCCTGATCTGCCGCATCAGATGCCGTTGTATCCGCTGCAAGCTGAGCTTTGGGAGCATCCGGTGTGGATTGAACATCTGTTGATGCACAAGAAATGAACATCAGTAAGCCAGACAACATTAACAGTAATGATAACCCTTTTAACACTTTTTTTTGCATATTACCTCCTTTTGAATTACTATTTGTTTAATTACCCATATTGTTAGACGACCATTTTGGATTTGTTTGCTCCCCAGGCATGGAAAACAAACGTCTTTGTTCCGTTCCGTAAGATGTCATTACATATATCCGACTTACACCTTCTCTTGTTGAGCAAAAAGCGATCAGGCTTCCGTCGGGCGACCATGTTGGAGATTCATTATCACCGGCATCACTTGTCAGTTGCTTTGGCTCTCCGCCATCGGCCCCGATCACATAGACATTAAATAGTCCATTTTCCATAGAAGAATATACAATTTTATCCCCCTTTGGCGACCAACTCGGTGTTGTATTGTTCTTCCCTTGAAAAGTCAACCTTTTCTCCTGCTCGGAACTCAGATCTTTACAATATATTTGTGGATTCCCCGACCGTTTAGAAACAAATGCCATTTTTCGGCCATCTGGAGAAAATGAGGGTGAAACATCAATCCCCCAATTTCTCGTTACTCTTTTAATCACTTTCCCGTCCCCGGTCAACATATAAATTTCCGGATCCCCTGAAAAAGAAAGTGTGGCAGCCAGGACAAATTGCCCTGGAACCCATGCTGGTGTAATATTAACCCCTTCTTTGGCAACCACACACCCCCGGTTTTCTTTCAAATTTTTAATATAAAGATCCGGTTTTCCACGTGCATATGAGGTATATGCCAACCAATTTCCATCAGTGGACCACGCTGGAGAAAGAGAAATACTGTTGGATTTTGTGATTTGCTTGGGGTTATATCCATCAAAATCGGAGATATATATTTCTTTTTTCCCTGTACTGGTGGACACAAAAGCAATCCTGCTGTTAAAAAATCCATGGCTTCCGGTGAGCAGATACATCACATCATTGCAAAATTTTCGAATCATGATCCGTTGATCTGCGACACCACCGGTATATTTCTTTCCAAGCAAACGTTTTGCCTTGAATGTATCAAAAAGCCGCATCTCCATGGTAATGTTATTTCCGGACATGCTGAGCCCGCCAGTAATCAAAAGCTCGGCCCCTATGACCGTCCAATTCTTAAAGTTGATCGATGTTTCTGAAATCCCTTGTTTCTCAGGATGTTCCAAAAATGCCCCATGATCGATCATCTTGAAATATCCGGTAAACTCAAGCGTATCGGACAATAGAACAGCGGCCTCACGGGCTTTTGTCTGTTCATCCATGCTTCCGTTCATCTCTTTGAATAACGGAACAGCAATCGGTATCTTTTTTATATATGGATTGTTAATATCGATATAATCATACCCTGCGATGGAATCAGATGTAAAAAATATCAGTAAAAAAGCTATCCATAAAAATAACCGAAAAAACAACCTGTCTTGATTAGAATGAATCGTCATTTTCAAAATTCAATACCTGCCTGAATACAGTGAGAGATTTACGATAAAACTTCATTTCCTATTGAATTCCAGATGGTGTAAACCGAAGTCCGATTTCCAGAAAAGACTTCCTGAACCCATCTGGTAAAGGCGGCAGATATCTTGTTTTTAAAACAGCTTTCAGAGCTTGTTCATCAAAATAGTCGTTCCCGGATTTTTTATCAAACCAGACTTTCTGGATTTCACCATCCGCCATAATCTTTATTCCCAAAAGTGCTACCAAGTTAACATTACCATCTGCTAATTGTTCATTAAAAGACCAGTTTTTGGAAATATAGGAATAAATCTCTGCCGCATATATTGTTAAAAGGTCTGACTGCTGAGCACTTGACCCTAAAAAATTCCCTGCTCCATATGAACCGGGTCCTCCATTTCCCTCGGCTTCCTTCTTGACTTGTTCAGCAAGCCGTTCCATCGTTTTCTGATAGTTTTGAGACTGTTGAACCTTTTTTTCTATCTCATCGATTGCGCTTTCCAACTTTTTTGTAGATTGTTGCGTTTCTTTTTTTAATATTTCCTTTTTTTGTGCAATATCCTTCTTTTTTTTTGGAACCGTCGCCACCTTTATCGGCGGATTTTTGATTTGTTGTTTGGGTGCAGTGTTTTCTTTTTTAATCGGTTCTGTTTTAACTGCAGGTTCGACATTTGGCTTTTTCACTGAACTTCCACCGGATGGTGCCTGCAGAGACACCAGACCAACATTGATGACTCCGGGTTGTATCCGTCTTATCGGTTCCTCAATTTTTTCAAAAAAAAGTAAAAAAAAAAATACGATATGACAAGCGGCTGAAATAGCCAAAAATTGAAGAAATTTACGATATTCCTCTCCACCGCCATTCAGCAGCAGACCATCAGCTTGCATCATCCTGTTTGCCTATCTTGCCATTCACTTGGTCTTGGTAAGCGGTTCTGTGAGCATTCCAAGTTTTTCGATACCTGCACCTTTTATTTCCGTCATCACATGAACAACCACTCCATATGAAACACTCTTGTCTGCGCGAAGATAAACCTCTTTGCTAACCCGGTTTTCAATAATTCTTTTCAGTTTATCCCCCAGTAAATCAGGTATCACGTTCAAATCATTGATATATACTTTTCCATCTTTATCAATACTGACGACGAGCTGGTTATCATCCGAAGATACTGGACCGGAATCGGCTTCAGGAAGCGATACATTTATCCCTTGGACCATCATGGGTGCGGTTACCATAAAAATAATCAACAGAACAAGCATTACATCCACAAAAGGGGTAATATTAATATCAGACATCAACCCGTCGTTACCGCTACCCGATGTCATGCTTTTCCCTCCCTGGCTCTCATGATATCCCGTTCAATAATATTTAAAAAATCTGCAGAGAAACTATGGAGTTCTGATTCAATTACCCGGATCTTCTGTGAAAAATAATTATAAGCAATAACCGAAGGTATGGCAACCGCTAGCCCGCAAGCCGTGGCGATCAAAGCTTCTGCAATTCCAGGCGCTACGACAGCAAGGCTTGCAGAACCTTTTTGCCCGATTCCATGAAAGGAGTTCATAATACCCCATACTGTTCCAAACAAACCGATAAAAGGAGTTGTGTTTCCTGTTGTTGCCAAAAATGGCACCATTTGTGTGAGTTTGGTAATTTCTGTGCTGGTGGCCCGTCTTAGCGAACGTTTAACATTTTCAATCCCAGCAAACCCCATTCCTGCCTGATGAGGTGTATTTCCCGTAACAGATTGTGCGATGGGAGCTCCTGATCGATTCAATTTCTTCAGCTCCATATATCCGATTCGAAAAATCCGTGCAACCGGGCTGGCTTCCAATTTTTTGGCCTGATTAAAAGCATCGGAAAGATCCCTGCTTTTCCAGAAATAATCAATAAAAAAAGCAGACTCATTAAAAGCCCTGCGGATATAATTGTATTTCAAAATAATAATAGCCCATGAAGCCATGGAGAAAGATAAAAGCAGAAGCAATACAAGCTGAACAACTAAACTCGCATTAACAAACATTTCAATAATACTGATCTGGTCTGGTGACATATTCTATCTCCGGCTTGCTATTCTGGATAAAAACTATCTTTCAATATATGGTATATTCCCTAATTTTTAAACCGTCATAAACTATATGAGACCAACAGACGTGTCAAGGAGTTTACAGCCCCCCATGCGTCCTTGAAAAGTAAATGCCCCCATACGTCTTCTAGTACGGAGGCATTTACCCTTTATCTATGAATAAAACATTTGCGTTTCAGTTTAAGCAGAATTTACATCATTCCGCCCATTCCACCCATTCCGCCCATTCCGCCAGGAGGCATACCACCAGGTGATGCCGGTGTTTCCTGTGGTTTTTCAGCGATCATGGCCTCAGTTGTAATCATAAGTGACGCAACGCTGCCTGCATTTTGAAGGGCAAACCGAACAACCTTGGTCGGATCCATAACACCGGCCTTAATAAGGTCTTCATAAGTATCGGTTGCTGCATTGTATCCAAAAGCGCCTTCACCTGCTTTAACCTTGTCGATAACTACAGAACCCTCTACACCAGAATTATTGGCAATCTGACGAAGCGGTTCTTCCATTGCACGCATTACAACCTTTACGCCCAATCTTTCTTCTGCTTTGACTTTAATCTTTGAAAGTGCATCAAGACAGCGAACCAGTGCAACACCACCACCAGGAACAATACCCTCTTCCACTGCAGCTCGGGTTGCATTCAGTGCATCTTCAACACGGGCTTTTTTCTCTTTCATCTCGGTCTCTGTAGCTGCACCAACATTAATAACCGCTACACCGCCGATCAATTTGGCAAGACGTTCCTGCAGTTTTTCACGGTCATAATCAGATGTTGTTTCTTCAATCTGAGCGCGTATCTGTTTTACACGGCCTTCCAGATCACTTCGTTTTCCTGCGCCATCAACGATTGTTGTGTTATCTTTATCTATGGTAATTCGTTTTGCATTTCCAAGATCATTCAGGGTAAGATTCTCAAGTTTAATACCAAGATCCTCGGAAACAACCTGACCACCGGTCAATACCGCAATGTCTTCCAGCATGGCTTTTCTTCTATCACCAAAACCCGGTGCTTTGACAGCCGCAACACTCAAGGTTCCTCTCAACTTGTTAACAACCAATGTTGCAAGGGCTTCGCCGTCGACATCTTCAGCAATAATCATCAATGGTTTTCCCATTTTTGCCACCTGCTCTAAAATCGGGAGGAGGTCTTTCATATTGCTGATTTTCTTTTCATTGATGAGAATAAAAGGATTATCAAGGGAAGCTACCATTTTTTCAGCATCGGTTACAAAATATGGAGAAAGGTAACCGCGATCAAACTGCATACCCTCAACCACATCCAGTGTTGTATCCATTGATTTGGCTTCTTCAACAGTGATAACACCTTCTTTGCCGACCTTGTTCATGGCCTCAGCAATTATGTTTCCGATGGTTTCGTCACTGTTAGCTGAAATTGTACCAACCTGAGCGATCTCACGCTGGTCTTTGGTAGGCTTGCTCATCTTGGCAAGCTCTTTCACTGCGACTTCAATAGCCTTATCAATACCACGTTTGATTGACATAGGATTGTTGCCGGCAACAACCAGTTTCTGACCTTCTTCATAGATCATCCTTGCCAGAACAGTTGCGGTTGTGGTTCCGTCTCCGGCCATATCACTTGTTTTGCTGGCAACTTCTTTTACCATCTGTGCGCCCATATTTTCAAACTTGTCTTCCAGTTCGATCTCTTTTGCAACGGTTACACCGTCTTTGGTAACAGTGGGAGACCCCCAGGATTTGTCGATCACGACATTTCTTCCCCTTGGACCGAGGGTAACAACTACCGCATCAGCAAGCTTTCTTACACCGTTCAGCATTGCCTCTCGTGCTTTTGAATCATATTTTATCTCTTTAGCCATCTTAATCTGTCCTCCATATATTTTAGTTATCCAATAATTCCAAGAATGTCATCTTCACGCATAATAAGATATTCCTTGCCCTCGATTTTTACTTCTGTTCCGCCATATTTCCCGAACAGAACCCGGTCACCTACTTTAACTTCAAGAGGAATTCTTTTCCCGTCGTCGCCAACACGGCCACTTCCCACGGCAATAATCTTGCCTTCTATGGGTTTTTCTTTCGCTGTGTCCGGAATAATAATACCACCTTTTGTTGTCTGCTCCTCTTCAACGCGCTGTACCAAAATTCGATCCTGTAATGGTTTGATCTTCATATTCCCTCTCCTTTTTTCACTCATTTAATCATAATTACTACAAAAAGCTGGCTGTTAGAAAACAACCGGAATCCAAAAATTATTTTTTCGGAAAAAATAATCATTCTTTTCAAGTTGTAAAGGATGAACTTAATCGGGTGTTGGCTTTTTCATAAAACAGGTTCAAAGCCGTAAGCATTTATTCCCGGTCCCAGGCAACTGGCCCGGTAGTTGATAACAATAACCTCTTATTAGCAACCTGAAATTCAGTCAGAAGAGATAGTACTGCTGTTCTCTATTTTCTCTTTTTTTGGAATTTTTACTCCATCATCAGAAGCTATTTCCGATTTTTTTGCATTGCCCGTATAGTCAGTGACATACCAGCCGGATCCCTTTAAATGAAAAGAGCTCTGCGAAATCAACTTCTGCAGTTTTCCAGAACATTTGGAGCATTTTGTCAACGGCTTATCAGAAAATTTCTGAATCGCTTCTTCGTGAATTCCACAGGTCGTACACTCATATTCATAAATTGGCATTTTTCTCTCTCTCCTGAAAAAACTCCTTTGCAAACCAAAACAGTTGCATACTATTTTCCCTGCCCGATAAAACCTGAACTAATATAGTCAGTGTTTCAAATTTGTCAAGCTTCCTGAAAATAGTTTTTTAAAATGTTATATAAGCATATTTTCCAATGGCTTACGCCATCTTTTGTAAAACTCAAAAGCGCTCTCCATACCTGGCACACCCAGAGGATACAGAATCTCGTGCGTTTTCTCATGAACACGGGCCTCTTCCTTTAATTTTTCTTCTTGCGATGCATCAAACCCAGTGAGGAACATGGCAAATCTGACAATATGTACCAATTCATGGGTGATGATATAAAGTGCAAAAGGAAATAAGGTCAACCCGGTAGAACTTTTCAGAGCTGCAATAATTGCATGATCCTGAATACAAATTTTATAAAAATCATATGTTGCGGAACCCAGCATCGTGTCCTTTCGACGGCCTTTATACCGGATTATTTGAGCAAAAGGTCCTTGAACAATTTCCGTTTGATCTAAATCTATCAGTGTTTTTACATCATATCGATGACGCAGCCACTGGTTGACCGACATTTTATAAAAATTGCATACAATCTCCTCTGACATCGCCACCGCATCGTTCACAATTTGAATTTGAGTCTTGGTAAATGTTTCCATAAACTTTATTATTTTTGTTGATTCTTTACCTAAAAAAAGGTAGACAAGTAATCTTTAAACATGTTAGCTATGCACTTTATTATTTCAACAAGGATTCGTCAAGATTGGAGGTGGTCTGTTGGGTAGCGTAATTAAAAAAAGAAGAAAAAAGATGAGAAAACATAAACACAAAAAGCTTCTGGCCCGCACACGACATCAAAGAAGAAAAGGCAAGTAATCGACCATTCCCATTCTTTATCATTCTTCATAACTCTAAAAAAAGCAGAAAGCACATGCATTTATGCAAGTTCTTTCTGCTTTTTTACTGTCGCCGGTCATCAGGGGCTTCCAGAATAATTTTTAAAGTACTTCAAAAACTCGGAATCGGTCGACAGTACGACAGAACTCTTCTCATCAAATGTGCTGGTATATATTTCAAGTGTTTTGACAAAGGAGTAAAACTCCGGGTCTTTTCCATATGCATTTGCAAGCATTTTTGTAACGGTTGCATCTGCCTTTCCTTCTATATCCTGCGCATCCCGATATGCCTCAGAGGTAATCTGTTTTAAATCCTTTTCCTTTTTACCAAGCCATTTTCTGGCCTCGCCACGCCCTTCGGAACGAAATTTTTCAGCAATCTGTTTTCGTTCTGCAATCATCCGGTCATAAACCGAACGCCTAACCTCTTCCACATAGTTAATTCGTTTGATCTTAACATCAACAAGCTCAACCCCGAATTCAATAAGCTTTGGCTGAGCCTGCTTCCGTATCCCATCCGTGATTTTGCTCCTTCCGAAAACGATTTTATAAGAAGCTACCGGTGATTTTTTTTCACCATCAACAGTCAGAACATCTTTTCCATCTGCATCGAAAACCAGCTTCCGATTTCCCTGCCGTACACTCTCAATCAGTTTATATGAGGTAATAAAATTTCGACCCGCCGAATCAATAATATCATCCAGTCGACCCATGGCATTCATCGTATTGCCGACTGTCTGAAAAAATTTTACGGGATCGACAATGCGCCATCTGGCAAAAGTAACCACCCATATATAGGTCTTATCAAGGGTAGGTATCTGTCCGGATTCACCATCCCATTGCTGTAAATTTTTTGGAAAATAATTGGCAACATCAATAATCGGAACTTTAAAATTAATCCCCGGGTTGATGATAGGATCTCCAACCACTTTTCCAAAACGGGTTACAACCACCTGCTCTGTTTCATCCACGATAAATGCGGATGCATAAAAACAGCTAACAAAAACAACAATAAATATAAGTAAAACATTGCTTATTTTCATTTCACGACACCGCTTTCTTTTCCAATATTTAAAAAGGGCAATACATTTTTCTGATCAGAGTCGATGATATATTTCTGGCCCAGTTTTGGAAAAAGCTCTTTCAACATCTCCAGATAAATACGCCTTTTGGTTACATCCTTTGCTTTGACATACTCATCGTACAGAGCCACAAACCGATTTGCATCACCTTCAGCCCTGTTGATACGCTCCATGGCATATCCTTCGGCAGCCCTGATCGTCCTTTCTGCCTCACCCTTTGCAGCCGGAATAGCCTTATTGTAATCCTCCTTAGCCTGATATATCATCTTTTCCTTTTCCTGGGTCGCCTGGTTCACTTCATTAAAGGCAGGTTGAACAGGTACGGGCACATTGGTCTTTTTCATTTCAATGGTTGTGATTAAAATTCCGGTTTCTGCATGATCCAGTTCCTTTTGCAGAACTTCTCTTGACTCAATGGCAATTTCTTCCCGCTTGCTGATGACCTCATCGATGCTGCGGTCTCCAACAACCAGACGCATGGAAGCCTCGGACAAATCTCGTAATAAATTAGTGACATTCTGTACCTTAAAAAGATAATTATATGAATCCTTTATTTTATATTGAACAATCCAGGGAACAAGCGCCACATTCAAATCACCGGTCAGCATCAGTGATTCGTTCATATTTTCATTTTCCGCAGTTAGCTTTGAGCTTGTTGTCATGACGGTTTTAAACCCGAACTCTTCCTTGTACACATGCCGGACCCGGACCGGTGTCAGTTTTTCAATACCTGCCGGCAGCTTAAAATGGAGGCCGGGGGGTGTTGTCCGAACATATTTGCCAAATAGCTGGATAACGCCCACTTCATCAACATCAACCGTATAAATCATGGAGGTAGCCAAAAAAATCACGGCAGCAATTATGGTAATGATAACCGGGCCGCTGGAGAATTTAAAATTTTTCAGTTTCTCCATCAGATCATCCATTTGAGGCGGCACCACCCCTCCCGGACCCTGCTGGTGGTGTTGCCGGTTCTGCTTTTGAAGTTTTTCCCAATCCCAACTCATTGTTTTCCCTACTTTATCTAATCGTTGTTTTTTAATAATCATAAAATATATCTTATTCTAATGAATGTGATATTGATCATAAATTCAATTTTTCTGATTGCCTGTTTCCGTTTATCCCGGATAATTGACATTATGGTAAGAAAATCTTCATTTTATGAGATTGACTCTCACATCTTATCCATTTTTTTTCTTGAATGTATCGTTTCTAATTTACATCAGGATTCAAGTCAAGTAAAAACCCTTTTACAGATAATGCAAATGAACTTGAAAATCAATCGGGAATAAAACCAGAGCGTGACAAAACGATTTTCAAAAAAAAAGATTGATAGTGAATTTTTTAAAAAAACTAAGTTTTTGTAAAAACAAGGAAATGAATGACCCCCAAAAACAAACAAGAACTCACCCATGTCGGCAGCTTTATCAGCAATATACTGAATACCTGCCGTTCAAATCGACCGGATATCGAAATGACAAAAATCTGGTCTCTATGGCAGGAAGCCATCGGTCCAACCATAGCAGAAAATGCCCGTCCTGCGGCATTCAAAGGCAAGGTACTTCTGGTAAATGTCACCAGCTCCCCCTGGATGCAGCAACTTCAATTCTTAAAGCAGGATATTATCCAGAAGCTGAATTCCGCCCTTGGCAAGGAAATGATCACAGAAATCAAATTTAAAATCGGATCGTTATAGGCTATTCTGGTAGAAAATCCGGTAGACCTTCTATACCTATGAATCAATTTGTTCCAGACACATTCTTTAACGGACGGATTTTGGTAAAACAGGACCGGCATGGATATCGATTTTCCATTGATGCAGTGCTTCTTGCCGGCTTTTCAGAAATCAGACCCAACAGCACAATCGTTGATCTGGGCACAGGATGTGGCATCCTTCCTTTGATACTGGCTTACCGAAACCCGGATACCCGGTTCTGGGGCATTGAGATCCAGAATACCCTTGCTGACCTTGCAAGGGAAAATGTCCTTGAAAATGGACTGGACAAACGAATTCAAATTCTTTGCACAGATATGAAATCCTTAACCACCAATATGGTATCCGGTCCTGTGGATATTGTAATCAGCAATCCTCCTTATCGAAAATCAGATTCCGGAAGGATCAATCCGAACTCCCAAAGAGCTATTGCGCGTCATGAAATTAAAATCAAACTGGAGGAGATACTCACCGTGGCTGGAAAAATCCTTCGAACCGCGGGAAAATTTTTTATCATTTATCCAACGAATCGAATGATCGATCTCCTCTCAGGAATGCGGAAATCCGGTATTGAACCCAAACGGATCCGGTCCATTCATTCGACGCAGGGGACAGAAGCCAAACTGGTTCTTGTCGAAGGGACAAAGGGTGGTGGTTCCGGAGTAAAAATTTCAGCCCCACTGATCATATATAAAGATCCGGAAAATTATACCGCCGAGGTCGAAAAAATGTTCCTGCCCTGATCCATGCCTGCAAGGGAACTGTTGAACAGATCAAGATCAAAAGCAGTGCAGACCAACGCCAGAAAACTGAACCAGCAGATTATCCAAGCCGTTGGTTGATCTGAAAAAAATTCTGTTTTAAAAACCAGTATGCTCTATACCCGGAATCCGAATTTATGGGTTTAACTGGTTAAAAACCTGGCCGGTTAAGGGCTTGGGGAAAAAATAGGTGGTTTTTCTGGGCATAATCTGCCCTTCTTCCGCAATCCTCTTGACCTGATCGATCCTGGTAGGATTTAAAATAAAACAAACATCGCTCTCGCCCCTGGCAACCGTTTCAATCGCTTTGTCTGTATTGCTGGAATAGGTTATCAACTTTTCATTATCCAGATGACTCCCGTCAAACCCCAGGATCTCCATCAAGACCAGCCTGGTGAGAACCGTTACATCCAACTGCCTCAACGACTCAGGGAGCTGGTTACCAAATGTCGCTTCCATGACGCCTTTCTTCAGCACCATATGGAAAAAAACATCCGATCCTTTTATATATGTGCCGATTGCGTTTCCGGATTCCTGCTTTTCCAGCATGGCCACCAGGGAATTCATCGCCTCTTCCTTATGATCATCGGCAAACGGAATTCTTGTGATCTCAAAGTACTGTGCCAATCTGTCCGGCAGGGTTTTTATTTTCTCAGCATCCACATCAATCAGCATCCGGTGGGCCGGCAACACAATAAGACCGGGATCTTCCATGCTGCATAGATACATCATCACATAATTGGCCGGATGATGATCTGTAAACTCCGGATCATTTTCAGAACGCCATGCCCGATAATTCAAGGCAGTCTCATACCGGTGATGTCCATCGGCAATAAAAAGCCGTTTATCTTCCATGAGTCCTGTCACCTTTGCATGGACATCCGGATTCGTGATCCGCCACATCCGATGACGGTCTTTTCTGTCATCCAGAATATCAAAAAGCGGTTTTGATTGAAGGGCTGCCTCTTTCAACAGATCCAGAATGCCCTCCTGATCCGAGTACAACGAAAAAATCTGGCTGAAATTGGTATGACAGGCCTTCATCAGATCCAGCCTTTCCGACTTCACCTTGCTGAAAGTTTTTTCATGGGGAAGCACAATCCTCTTCTCAAACGGCTCCAATCCCACAAGAGCAATCATCCCATACCGGGTCATCCTCCGGCCTCGTAATTGAAAATCCACGGTTGTCAAATATAAAGAAGGCTCGGCATCCTGAACCAGTATCCCTTGAAAAATCCAATCATAAAAAAAACCGGCTGCCCTGGTATTCACGTTATCTTTTGCATGATCGTCTGTCGTTTTTTTCCCAAGATCCAACCGGATCACATTATTTGGGTGTCTTTCATAAAACTGTGTCTGCTCTTCAGGAGAAATCACATCATAGGGAGGTGTTACAACCGCTGACAAATCGCCGATTTTATCCTGATTATAGAGAATGCCGTTGAATGGTAAGACTGTTGCCATGTTATTTTCCCTTAATAAATATTGGTTTCCCTGTCCAAAAAAAGGTATCTTTTACTTGACCAGGCCATCAAGTCTTGAACTGATACTAAAAAGAATTGTATTGTTCAAGATTATTTTATGACCCCTGTTGTGAGAATGAGATTCTGCCTTGAACGATACGGTTTTTTCATGCTGTTATCATTAAAACAGAAAATGTGCTCTTGCAGAAAAACAATACATTTCATTTTCAAAAAATCAATGAAATGCAAACAATTCGATCATTGACAGTGCAAAACAAAAACGATATTCAAATTACGGTCAGCTAATGACGATCCACGTGTATGGAGAGGTGGCCGAGCGGCTGAAGGCCCCGCTCTCGAAAAGCGGTATCCTGTAACAACGGGATCGTGGGTTCGAATCCCACCCTCTCCGCTCTCTGTCCCTAATGGAATAACAACAAGGCAAGGAAACGCTATAAGGAGATTGCGTAAATGTAGCAATGGATTTTTCTTTCGATAGCTATCGTCAGTGAAGTTGTTGCAACTTCAGCTCTCAAAGCGGCTGAAGGTTTCTCTCGCTTGTGGCCATTACAGATCAACAAAAACGGAAAACAATTAAAACGAGTCTTTTCAAAAATCATGAAATCATGTAAGGTTTTTTCCAGTGCTGGAAACCCGTTTCTCGCCCAAAAAGAACTTGATTTTTGGATCAGAAAGAGGGATAAGGGATGCCGTTTGTGAATTCACGCAAACAGTCTTTTCGGAGAGGTGGCCGAGTTGGCTGAAGGTGCACGACTGGAAATCGTGTGTGCCGTAACTGGTACCGAGGGTTCGAATCCCTCTCTCTCCGCCATTTTTTTCAATAGGCAATCCGGGTACATTTAATACAAACGCGTCTTTGTTTCCCCACTCTACTGAAGAAGGTGTTTCCGGCTGACAAAAAGACAGAAAAAAGGTTCTATTCATGTCATATCTTGTTTTAGCTCGGAAATATCGGCCGCTGACATTTGAGCAGGTGATCGGCCAGGAACATGTCACCCGAACGCTGATCAATGCAATATCTGCCAACAGAGTCGCCCATGCCATTCTGTTTTCCGGACCCCGGGGGACCGGAAAAACAACTGTTGCCCGTATTCTGGCAAAAGCCATGAACTGCGGGGAACGCACATCATCGGCACCCTGCAATCAATGCAAATCCTGTAGAGAGATCACCTCCGGAAATGCAGCGGATGTGTTTGAGATAGACGGGGCATCCAATAACAGCGTTGATCAGATCAGGGATCTGCGCGAAAACATCAAGTATATGCCGCAGCATAGCCCTTATAAAATCTATATTATTGATGAAGTCCATATGCTGAGCATTGCCGCCTTTAATGCACTGCTGAAAACGCTCGAAGAGCCTCCGGCACATGTGATGTTTCTCTTTGCAACCACGGAACCCCACAAAATACCGGTTACCATCCTATCCCGGTGTCAGCGGCATGACCTGAAACGGATCCGCCTTGAAACAATCATCAAGCATATGGCAACCCTGTGTAAAAAAGAAGGGATAGCCATCCAGGAAGAAAGTTTGAGCCTGATCGCAAGAGAGGCCGGTGGTTGCATGCGGGATGCTTTAAGTCTGCTTGACCAGATTCTGGGCTGCACGAAAAACAAGGTTGATCCGGAAACCGTGCCCGAACTGCTTGGGATTACCAACCGAAAAAATATTTTTGATATGTCCGAAGCGATCTTAAACCAAAACATTCCGGATTTTCTATCGCTTCTGGATTCGATTTATACTCAAGGGAAAGACCTGAAAAAGGTATATTCCGATCTAATCGAACATTTTCGGAATCTTTTGGTGGTTCGGATGGGAAAACGGGAAACAGATCTGGTTAATACACCTGCCCATGAAATTGTAACCATGAAACAGCAGGTTGAACAAACCACGGAAATTCACTTAAGTCAAATACTGGACGTTTTTCTCAGAGAGGAGTCTGTCATCCGATTCTCTTCACAACCCAAGGTGGCTTTTGAAATTGCTGTCATCAAAATGATTCAGATTCCACCGGCTCTCTCTATCGAAACCCTGATCCGGAAATTGGACCAACTGCGAAACGAATGGGGGGGCAACAACCCTGTTCCGCAGAACATCTGTTTTCAGGAACCACAAAAGACAGACATCTCCAATCCATCACAACCAGCAGACCCCGGAAAAAAAGAAGAGATACTTACATCCCGGCCGGAAACAACAGGGACAACAGCTACACATACTCCTCTTCCCAAAGATCCGAACCAAATTTGGGAAGAACTGCGCACAGTCATTTGCAAAAAAATTCCATCTATGACCTCGCCGCTGTCAAGAAGTGTCATAACACAACTCACTGGTGACAAAATTTTTCTTTCCATCAGGGAAAGCCAGTTTAACCTAAACCGGATCAACGCGAAAAAAGCTATCCTGACTGAGATCTGTTGTGACTTTTTCCAGAAAGAAATGGTTCTGGTACTGGACATGAAATTAGACACAGACAATGATCAAAAAGAGAAAAGCAGCCAGGAGAATCGGCAACATAACGAGGCCATTCGACATCCCCTGATCTCGAATGCAATCGAAATCTTTAACGGAAATATTATTGATGTCAAAGTATTATAGGAGGGAATATTCATGAAAGGCATGGGAAATATGATGAAGCAAGCCCAGAAACTGCAAGCAAAGATGATGAAAATGCAGGAAGAACTGAGTGAAAAAACCGTAGAAGCCGCTTCCGGCGGTGGCATGGTAAAGGTCGTTGCCAATGGGAAACAACAGGTTGTATCGATTACCATTGAAAAAGAAGTTGTGGATCCTGAAGATGTCGATATGCTGCAAGATCTTATTCTTGCAGCGATAAATGATGCACTTACCAAATCCCAGGAGATGGTGTCATCTGAAATGGGAAAGCTGACAGGCGGGTTAAACATTCCCGGTTTGATGTGATGCAATAGCCCAAGGCTTTTTGAAGTTGAAGGTATATAATGAACCACTACCCTAAATCAATCATCAATTTGATTCGAAACTTTTCCAAGCTTCCGGGGATTGGTGAAAAAACAGCGGAACGTCTTGCCATGCATCTTCTGAGAGCATCATCCGCTGAAGCAAATCAACTGGCACAAAGTATCCTGGAGGTAAAAGAAAAAAGCAGACTCTGCAGACACTGTTTTTCCATGAGTGATAAAGATGTGTGCCGTATCTGTAGTGATCCATCCAGGATAAAGGAACTGCTATGCGTTGTTGAACAGCCAACCGATATGGCCGCACTTGAAAAGTCCGGAGCATATTTTGGTCTCTACCATATTCTTCAGGGTGTGCTTTCCCCGATGGATGGAATCGGACCAGATGACATACGGATTAAAGAATTGATTTCAAAAGTGAAAAAAGGGGAAATCAAGGAGATTGTTATCGCAACCAGTACCAATGTTGAAGGGGAATCGACTGCTTCTTACTTAATCAACCAACTTGAAAAATTCCCCATCAAAATTTCACGAATCGCTTCAGGCGTCCCTGTTGGAGGAGATTTAAAATATGTGGATCAGGTTACCTTAAAAAGAGCAATGGAGTCCAGATATGAAATATGACACCATTCAAGCCTCAACAATCTTCCAGTGCAAAAAATGTGGTGAGTGTTGCAAAGGATACGGTGGAACCTATCTAACGCAAAACGATGTCATGGCAATTGCAGCTTACATCCACACCAATCCGGATACGTTTATTAAAGAGTACTGCGTGATATCAGGCAAAAAACCAGTCATCAAGCAAAACCAGCAGGGATATTGTTTCTTCTGGGATAAAATCTGCACCATCCATCCGGTAAAACCCAGAATGTGTCGTGAATGGCCCTTTATCAAGCCGGTAGTTGCGGACATTGCAAATTGGGAAATAATGGCTGGTTCATGCCCCGGAATCCATACGAATTTTCCGGATGAGGTTATTAAGACCATTGTTGAGAAAGAACTTTCTAAAAGAAAGAATGAAACGGTTATAAAATGATAGGAATTTTTGATTCGGGCCTGGGCGGACTGACAGTTGTAAGGACAATGATGAAACAGCTTCCGGAGTACGATATTGTCTATTTTGGAGATACGGCAAGAACACCGTATGGTTCAAAAAGCAGCGAGACTGTAATTGGATATTCTTTTGAAAATACGGAATTTTTAATCAGAATGGGAGCAAAGGTGATCATTATTGCATGCAACACTGCATCCAGTGTGGCCACCCATAAACTGTCTGAAAAATACAAACTCCCCATATTTGAAGTCATTACACCAGCCATTGAAAATGCACTGTCTGCAACCAGAAACTATAAAATCGGAGTGATTGGGACTCGGGCGACAATCAACAGCAACATTTATGAACAAAAAATCATGGAGAAAAATCCGGAAGCTCACGTTTATTCAAATGCCTGCCCCCTGCTTGTCCCCCTTGTAGAAGAAGGCTGGATGTCAAAACCTGAAACAAGAATGATTGTTAAAAAATACCTGTACCCATTAAAGGGCAAACAGATTGATACCCTCATTCTTGGGTGTACCCATTATCCCCTGTTGAAGGATATTATTCAGCATAAAATCGGGAAACAGGTCAAGATCATTGATTCCTCTATCTCCATTGCATCTCAAATTAAAACCTATATTCAAAATTTTCCTGAAATTGATCTTTCCCTTTCCAAAAAAGGCAAATCAAAATTTTATGTATCTGACATCACGGATCAATTTAAACTTACTGCCCAAAAAATCTTAAAACAAAAAATTCGCCTGGAACATGTCATTCAATAATGAAGGAACTTGTGTTACAAAAGCATCAAACTTGACGAACACTGACTTTTCCTATATAAATATAAGTAAATTTTTTGGTATTTATTTCTCCACTGACGTTATGTGTTTTGATATATTCAGTCAATGCCCGCCTGCACCGGATTTGGTTGGTGTTGAAAAACTCAAATTCCCCCTTACGATGATACACTGAAAAAATTGATTGAATTCTATTTTTTGAAAAAAATGTTGGATCAAAAAGTTCGTAGGAGTTCTAATGTCCTCTTCTTCATTGATAAAGGTTTTGGTGGTTGACGATGAACCTTCCATACGAAGGAGTTTACAGGAATTCCTGGATGATTTCAACTTTGCTGTAACATCCGCAGATAGTGCTGAGGCAGCGCTCAAGCTGATTGCAGATCATCATTTTGATGTCGGAATTATTGATCTCCGGCTGCCTGGAATGAATGGGGATGTGTTAATCAAAAATGCACATCAAATGAATCCAAAGATGAAATTCATTATCCACACTGGATCTGTCGGATATCAAATTTCACAAGAGCTCTTGAATGCCGGAATGAAACCAGAACATGTTTTCCTCAAACCATTACCGGATTTGAATATGATAACAGATGCCATTCGAGAATTTTTTCCAGTAAAAAATAAATAAAGCGGAAATAAAATTTTGTACACAATCCTTGTTATTGATGATGAACAATCCATTCGAAGAAGCTACTCAAATTTTTTAGAAGATCACAACTATACGACACTTGAAGCATCGAACGGACATGAAGGGATGATGCTTCTCAAAGAAAAAAAACCGGATCTTGTCCTCGTTGATCTCCACATGCCGGATATTGACGGCCTTGATATTCTTGCCTGGGTAGCCGAACATGCTCCGGATACACCGACAATTGTATGCTCCGGAACCGGTGTAATCCGTGATGTGATTGAAGCACTGCGGTTTGGTGCATGGGATTACATCCTGAAACCGGTACAGGATTTTTCCGTTCTTCTCCATGCGATAAACAAGGCCATTGAACGGGCGCGTCTGATTCGAGAAAACAAATTATACAACCTCCATCTTGAATCCGAGGTCGAAAAAAGAACCCAACAGGTTGAACAAGCAAATATCAATCTTCTTCAACTGAATAACCGGCTCCGGCAAATTGTAGAAACAACCAAAACAATTACATCAGAAACACATGCAGGCAGATTCGGTTCCCTGCTGCTCAATGAATTTGGCCTTCACATGTCCGCAAAAGGAGGTTGCCTTTATTTTTCTGAAAAAAATGGACTACGACTTGTGCATGCACTAGATCCTGGACACGCCGCAGACTACATACCCTTTCCTTTACCTGAAAAATCAATTTTATCCAATGTTTATCACTCAGGAAGACCACTTGTCCTTTCTGATATCACCCAAAACATCGACTACTGTAAAAGCGGATGGAATGGCTACCAAAACAACTCTGTACTCTCCTTCCCTCTTATTGATGAAAATGGAAATGTTTTCGGTCTGCTATCCCTTCACAGCAAAGAGACACCTCCCTTTGTGGATCAGGACAAGGAGGTTGGAGAAATTTTGGCCTCATTCAGTTGTCAGGCCTTGAGAGCATCCAGCGCCACTGAGGAGTTAAAGAAAAGTGAAAAAAAATTCCGGAAATTTACAGAATCGGCACCGGTAGCCATCATCATCTATCAGGATAACAGATGGATCTATGCCAATCCTGCTGCAGAAAAACTGATGGCAGCTCCTTTGATTGAACTGTCTTCCCTGGAATTCAGTGACATCATTCACCATGACTTCAAGCATATTTACCAGAACAACAGCATTACAAACCTGAGCGATGCTTTTTTAAAAACCAGCCATGAATTGAAAATCATTGCAAGGGATGGATCTGAAAAATGGGTTAATTTCCGGACAGAAAAAATTGAATTCGAAGGGGAAAATGCCATAATGGTCTCTGCCATGGATATCGGAGATCTCAAACAGTCTGAAATTGAAAAACAACGACTTGAAATACAGCTCCGTCAAGCCCAGAAAATGGAATCCATTGGAACACTCGCAGGAGGAATTGCACACGACTTCAACAATATACTGTCCTCTGTAATCGGATATGCGGAACTGACCCTTGCAGACCTGTCTGAAGACAAACCCGCTTCAAAACAGAATATGCAGGCAATCCTGAGAGCAGGAGGACGAGCAAGGGATCTGGTCAGTCAGATCCTTACTTTCAGCCGGCAGACAGAACTGGTAAATATACCCATTAAGATGCACATGATTGCCAATGAAGTCCTTAAACTTCTCCGATCTTCTATTCCAACAACAATTGAAATTATTCATAAAATACAAAAATGCAAACCGATTCTTGCTGATCCCACCCAGATCCATCAGGTTATCATGAATCTTTGCACCAATGCTTTTCATGCAATGCAAAGAAGTGGCGGAGTTATGACTGTAAACCTTTCACCGGTTGAAATTCAGGCTCAAGATTCAGAGAGAATTGCAGATCTATCTCCTGGTTCATATGCAAAGCTGGAAGTTATAGACACGGGAATCGGTATGAGCCAAAGTACGATTGAACGGATCTTTGACCCTTATTTTACCACCAAAGAAAAAGGAAAGGGAACAGGTTTAGGGCTTGCTGTTGTTCATGGAATCATCAATAACCACAATGGTGCAATCACTGTTAAAAGCATACCTGGTCAAGGTTCGACATTCAGTGTTTTTCTCCCGGTTGTTGATGATTCAGAAACGCAAATCACAACCCAAAAAAAATCATTGCCCAGGGGCACGGAGCATATCCTTCTCGTGGATGATGAAAAGGAAATTGTACTGATTGAGCAACAGATGCTGGAACGTCTCGGGTATACAGTGACAACTCGCGCAGGAAGCATAGATGCGCTCAATGTTTTTCAGGCCAATCCGTTGAAGTTTGATATGATCATTACGGATATGACCATGCCCAATATGACCGGCGATCAGCTGGCGCGTGAGATTATAAAGATCAGACCGGAAATCCCCATTATTTTATGTACTGGATTTAGTGAATATATGAACGATGCAAAAGCAAAATCCATGGGCATCCATAAATATGTTCTCAAGCCGGTATCCATGGAAGAAATCGCGACTGCCATCCGGGATGTTCTGGATGGCAAAAGGTCGTAGAAACCTACCAAGTGAGCATGACCCCATTTCCCTTTTACATAAACCTATGCCTACTGGGTAGTCTGAACCAGTAACTCCTTGCGATATTGATCCAGAACCGTTGCCTTGGAAATCATTCCGACAAATTTCCCGCTATCAACCACAGGAATGCTGAACAGATTCAATTCATCCATTTTTCTGAGAACATCATTCAAATCATCATCCGGAAGGGCTTTTACAACATCCACTTCCATAATCTGTTCCAGAAAAACCGTGTCATACATTACTGTATCGAATAGATATGGCCTTATTTGATCCATCTGGATCATACCAAGGAATTTACCTGTCTGTTCATCTTCTACAGGAAAATGGTTTCGATGAGATTTTTTTACAATTTCAATAAAATCTCTTAATAACATCTGCTGCCCGACAACAATACAATCTTTTTCAAGAAGGTCGCCGACGCTCAGATCCGCCAGAACTCTTCCATCCGTGCCGGGTCTTAGCAGCTGTCGCTTTTCCACCAGATCTCTCAGATAGAAAGATGCTGGTTCAAAATAGTGACACAAGGTTGTTGAGATTGTAGATACAATTATCAAAGGAAGAATCTCTTCATAACCGCCTGTAATTTCGACAATTAGAAAAATAGCCGTGAGAGGTGCCTGGAGAATGCCGCTGATCATTCCAGCCATCCCGATTAAAGCAAAACAACCTTCGTTCACCCATGAAACCGTTGGCCAAAGAAATACGAGCACGCGATGCCACGCAATCCCGGCAAAGCTTCCGATAACCAGGCATGGGGCAAATACACCTCCTGATCCTCCCCATCCGAGAGTCAAGGAGGTTGCCAGAATTTTTGCGAGCATTAAAAAAGAAGCGACCGCAATCCCGCTGGGATAGACACCCTCAATTATCATTCGAATTGAATGGTATCCCTCTCCCAGAACATCCGGGGAAAAAATGCCAATGATTCCGACCGCACACCCTCCAACAGCAGCCTTTAACCATAACGGCATTCTGGTTTTTCCCGAAATTGCATGCATCCTCCTCAATAATCTTGTCAGGACAACAGAAAGAGCAGCGGTAATAACCGCAATACCAATGCTTGCGACAATATCGATTGTCCCCAGATTGAACTGTCTGTGAGAAAACGCAATCTGGTTTCCCTGAAGAAGACGACTGATCTCCGTACCGGCAACAGACGCAATCGCTATCGGAATAATATTTACCGCTGACCACTCGCCAATAATCACTTCAATGGAAAATACCATTCCCGCAATAGGAGCGTTGAAAATTGAAGAGATGGCTCCTGCGGCGCCACATCCGACCAATGTAATTCGCTGACGATCATTCAGTGCAAAAAATCTTGCGGTGTTTGATCCAATAGCAGCGCCACTCATGACCACCGGAGCCTCAGGGCCTGCGGAACCACCACTTCCAATTGTAAGCCAAGATGATATCAATCGGGACAAACTGGATCTCAATCGCAGCATTCCTCCATGGCGGGAAATACTGAGGATCACTTCCGGTACACCATGACCAGCCCTTTCCTTTGCGATCTTATCCAGAAATATGGAGGAAAGTGCAGCACCTGTCGCTGGCAGTAAAAATGCCCACCAATAATGCCTCCAATCGTGCAGCATTTCCAGAATGGCTACCAGAGACCGATTCAATAAAAGTGCAGCAAATCCACTACAACTGCCGACAACAGCTCCGATGACAATTAACAACAGACGATCATCAATACGAAAAAATACCCATTCTGATGGATAACGCCATGGCCTGAATTTTCCCATGCTTTTTTACCTATTGATTGTCCGTGTGCTCAAACATTGCAATTTTCTCCATCAACGAATCTTTTTCCGGTCGGGAATGTAAGAACGTTATAAATGAAGGATTACGCAAGCAAAGTGAAAGACCGGATAAAAGATGAAGATGGGTTTTCACGGAAGTACTGATAAGCAGAAATAACACAAAAACCGGTTTGCCATCCATGGCTTGAAAATCAATTGGTTTTTCAAGAAAACAGGTTGATATGGCCGGTTGTTTGATCGCCTCATGCAAAGGAGAGCGTGGATGGGGAATAGCGACACCGTTTCCAATACCTGTTGAAGTTAAGTTTTCTCGTTCAATAAGACGTTCGAGCAGAAGCTTTTTATTTGTTTCATTTAAAAAAGTATTTCTGGATACAACCGCCCCCAGAACCTCTTTAACATTTCCCCCTGGAATTTTATGGAAAACCCCTCCAAACTCCATGGCAGACCTAAGAGAAACACGGGTTATTGCATCTGCTTCTTGTTGATCCACTCTCATTTTTGATAAGGAAAGGTTATGGGTCAGGGCCCATTTTTCCAGAGCCGCTTTCTTGAAATAACAATCTTCCCCACTTTTGCTTATGGGAATTCGTCCCTGTCGAATCCATCGTTTAACCATACCCACAGGAAGATCAAGCAGTTTTGCCGTCTCCTGAAGTGTTAACCTCATAACAACCAACGCTCATTTATTTTCATTTGTATTTATTGGAA
>CAYTGW010000005.1:37726-40207 GCA_964437395.1 uncultured Desulfocicer sp. | reverse complement strand
TAGATTCTCTGAACTCACGACCGGTTAAAGAAAAAAGGCATTTCAGATTTTCAAATCACAAATTCGTAAATTTCCACATCCAAGATCGACCGAATTTATTGAAAGCTTGAGCATGTATCGTGGTGCATCGGCGGGCGTAATGAATGCAGAAGCCTTCATGCAGATACGGAAAGTACTCTAATAGACATAAAGAGCGATCACCCATGGAAAACATTCTGATTATCGGGGCCGGAGGGCACGGTCAAGTCGTTGCGGATATTCTCCTTCAGAGTTATCGATCCGGAACTTCCGGCAAACCGACCGGTTATCTGGATGATGATCCCGAACTTCAAGGCAAAACTTTTCTTGGTTTACCGGTATTGGGACCATTTTCTTCCTTTTCGGAGATACAGCATGATGCTGTCATTGTCGCAATTGGAAATAATCAACTGCGGAAGAAGTTGTTTCTGCAGTATCAGGAAAAACAGGTCCGATTCGTTAATGCAATTCATCCAAAAGCGGTCCTGGCCAATGATGTCAAACTTGGTGTCGGGAACATGATATGTGCAGGGGTTGTCCTCAATCCTGGAAGCGATATCGGTGACAATGTGATTATCAACACCGGTGCGATCATTGATCATCATAATCAGATTGAAAGTCATGTACATATCGCACCCGGTGTAACTATTGGCGGTGAAGTAACGGTAGGGGAGGGTACCTTGGTTGGAATCGGTGCAACACTTCTTCCAAGAGTCCAAGTCGGTAGGTGGTCCATTGTCGGAGCAGGGGCTGTCGCGTGCAGTGATGTGCCGGATCGGACAACGGTAATCGGAGTTCCAGCATTAAAAAAAACGGATAGCAATTCAAAAAGTTGATCATCTCATGACGGAAAAATACGATATTTTTTTATCACCACCCCATATGGGCGGTGAAGAACTGAAATATATCCATGAGGCATTTGAAAGCAATTATATTGCACCTCACGGATACATGATTGAAGCCTTTGAACGTGGCATGGCCGAACTGACAGGCTTCCCACATGCAGTGGCGGTCTCGAGCGGCACTGCGGCGATGCATCTGGTGATGTACATCTTGGGTGTAAGGCCCGGTGATGAAGTGTTTTCATCCTCTCTGACCTTTATCGGAAGCATCAGTCCGGTCTTGTTTCTTGGAGGTGTTCCGGTTTTTATTGATTCAGACTGCACAACCTGGAATATGGATTTGAATCTGCTTTCTGAAGAGATGAAGCACTGTGCAAGAAAAAACAAACTGCCGAAAGTCGTTGTATCAACAGATATATACGGTCAATGTAACAGCATTTACGACCTTCTTCAGATATGCAATCGATATGAAGTCCCCCTAGTCATAGATGCTGCTGAATCACTGGGGGCAGAATATAAGAATATCGACGGTAGATCCGACAGGGATGGGTTACGGGCACTTATCTACTCGTTTAACGGCAATAAGATTATCACCACATCAGGCGGCGGGATGATTGTATCGGATGATGGCTTGCTGGTTGAATATGCCCGCAAGCTTGCCTCTCAGGCTCGCGAACCGTTCCCGCACTATGAACATATTGAAGTCGGGTACAACTGCCGGATGAGCAATATACTGGCAGCGATCGGAAGAGGACAACTGCAGGTATTACCGGAACGGGTGGTGCAAAAGAAAAAAATTTACAACTATTACTTTCAGGCACTGCATGAAATCCCCGGTATTGACTTCATGCCGGAAGGCCCCTTTGGGATTTCAAACAAATGGCTAACCGTGATTTTAATTACACCTGATCTTTTCGGAGCCGACAGGGAGCAGGTTCGGAATGCACTGGAGGCCGAGAGGATTGAAAGTCGTCCGGTATGGAAGCCGATGCATATGCAGCCAATTTTTACCAATGACTTGTCTTCAATCAAAAAAAAGTATCCCAGCAGAACAGTAGGCGGCAAAATCTCTGAAGATCTGTTCAATCGCGGATTGTGCCTTCCTTCCGGAACCGCACTTTCCGAAGACGATCTTGACCGGATCATCCATGTCATAGGCAAACAACGAAAAAATGTGTAGAATCAACCAAATCGTCAGTCAGATGATCCTGGGGATGATGGTTTTTCTGTGGCTGATAACGGCCGCAATTTCCCTGAATCACCTTTTTTTTCATCACCGCATTCTTGTATTACCAGTATATACGATTGGTGTTATCGGATGGCTCACACTCATTATGACCATTGCCTATCTTGGATTTTCCTGCTGGAAACAACTACTGCTCATCGGCCTGTTTTTTTTTTGCAGCGGTTATCTGACAGGACCTTATCTAGAACCGCCATCCGATCCTCTTGAACATACGCGGTTTGCCTACCGGTTTTGTGAAAAAAATTCACAGGAAGTAAAACACATCAGCGACGATCTCTGGCATTACAGCATGATGACCGTTTTTATGTGCGATTCTGCACGCCGTCAGGATCCGGCTCATGTACTTTTACACTCGCATCTGCTGAACGGCGCGAT